>CALWYA010000141.1 GCA_944385645.1 uncultured Oscillospiraceae bacterium | reverse complement strand
GCCGGTGCAGCTGCTGTGGCTCAACCTGGTCACCGACTCCCTCCCCGCCCTGGCCCTGGGGGTGGAGCCGGTGGAGGAGGGGGTGATGGACCGGCCCCCCCGGGACGCCCGCGCCCCCCTGTTCGACCGGCGCTTCTCCCTGCGCCTGGCCTGGCAGGGGCTGATGGTGGGAGGTCTGACCCTGGCAGCCTATTTCCTGGGCCTCACCCGGCTGGGGGAGCCGGGGCAGGCGGGGGCGGCGGCCAACACCATGGCCTTCGCCACCCTCACCATGTGCCAGCTGTTCCACGCCTTCAACGTGCGCAGCGAGGACCGCTCCCTCTTTGCCCAGGGGGTGCTGTCCAACCCGGCCATGAACCGGGCCTTTCTGGCGGGGATGGCCATGCAGCTGTCGGTGCTCCTGCTGCCCCCTCTCCAGGGGGTGTTCTCGGTGCTCCCCATGACCGGGGCGCAGTGGCTGGCGGTGCTGGCCCTGGCCGCCGCCCCCATCCCCATCTGCGAGGGGGTCAAGGCCTGGAACCGCCGCTCCGCCCGGGCGGGGGCGGAGGAGGCAGAGCCGGCGGTAAAATAGCACGTATAACTTCCCTCCCCTTCCGGCACACTAGGACGGAAAGGGAGGGATTTTCATGCCCGAAAAGGACGGCCCCCACCCCCGGAAGGAGCCCTTGTTCGACCTGCCCCTGTCCCGGGAGAACCTGGCCCTGGCCTTTGCCGGCTGCGCGGACTATATGGAGCGCACCGTCTGCCTCCACGGGGACCGGGCGCGCACCGTCACCGTGTGCTATCTCCTGGGGATGGCCCGGAACGAGCGGCTGTGCGACTATGTCCTGCGCCCCCTGGCCCAGGACCCGGCCCTGAGCCAGGTCCCGGAGGGGGAGCTGTTCGCCCGCCTGCAATACGGGGCCCTCTACAATTTGGCCGCCCTCCGGCGGGAGACCCTGGACGACGTGGTGAACGACCTGATTCTGGGCGGCTGCGCCCTGTTCTTCCCCGGCCGGGCGGACGCCCTCACCCTCCCGGTGCCCACCGAGGAGAAGCGCGCGGTGGGGGAGCCGGACAACGAGCCCGCCCTGAAGGGCTGCCGGGAGTCCTTTGTGGAGTCGGTCCGCACCAACACCGCCATGGTCCGCCGGCATCTGAAGGCCCCCCAGCTGAAGATCCGCGAGCATATCGTGGGCCGGCAGTCCCGCACCCTGGTGGACGTGCTCTGGCTGGAGGACATGGCCGACCCGGACACGGTGGCCCGGGTGGAGGAGAAGCTGGAGGAGCTGGACATCGACGGGGTGGAGGCGGCGGGCAACCTGGAGGAGTACCTCACCGACGCCGCCCGCACCCCCTTCCCCCTCATGCCCTATACCCAGCGGCCTGACCGGCTGTGCCAGGGGCTGCTGGAGGGGCGGGCGGCCATCTTCGCCGACGGCACCCCCCTGGGCTGGCTGGTCCCAGGGACGGTGGACCAGTTCTTCAAGACGGGGCAGGACCGGGCCTACCACTGGCTGGCGGCCAGCGCCCTGAGCCTGATCCGCTATCTCTGCGCCCTGCTCACCCTGCTGGTGCCCGGGCTGTATATCGCCCTGGTCACCTTCCACCCGGAGGCCATCCCGGTGAAGCTGGCTCTGTCCATCGCGGCGGCCAAACAGGAGGTGCCCTTCTCCACCATCTTCGAGGTGCTCATCATGCTCCTGGCCTTCGAGGTGATCCAGGAGGCGGGGCTGCGGCTCCCCGGCCCCATCGGGGCCACCGTCTCCATCCTGGGTGGGCTGGTGGTGGGCAGCGCGGCAGTGGAGGCCCGCATCGTCTCCCCGGCGGTCCTCATCGCGGTGGCCATCGCAGGGGTGGCGGGATACACCCAGCCCTCTCAGGACTTCGGCAACGCCCTGCGCCTGTGGCGGTTCCTGCTGGCCATCCTGGCCAGCGTGGGCGGGCTGTTCGGCCTGGCCCTGGGGTGCGCCGCCCTGATCGTCCACCTGGCTGGGCTGGAGTCCTTCGGGGTGCCCTATCTGGCCCCCTTCACCACCGGGGCCGGCGCCCCCCGGGGACACCCCAGCCTCTTTCGCCTTCCCCTGCCCCGGATGAAGTGGCGGGACGGGGCGGCGCGCACCCGGAACAGGAGGAACCAGCGATGAGACGGATCTGGCTGCCCGCGCTGTGCGCCGGCCTGCTCCTGACCGGCTGCTCCGGCCTGCCTGCCGCCCGGGAGATGGGAGACATGGCTCTGCTGCGCACCATGGGAGTGGACGCAGCCCCGGCGGGGGTGGAGCTCACTGTCTCCACCGGCCCCCGGGCCCGGGGGCTCCAGGGGGAGGGGACGCCCGCCCTGACCCTGTCCGCCGGCGGGGAGTCCCTCAGTGCCGCCTGTCTGGCCCTCCAGGGGCGCAGCGACAGCTATGTGTTCTTCGGCTATGTGGACCAGCTGCTCCTGGGGGAGGAGCTGGTCCGGTCCGGCGTCCTGCCGGTGCTGGATTACTTTGCCCGGGACACGGAGCTGGGCCTGGGGGCCCAGCTGTGGCTGGTCCGGGGCGACACCGCCCGGGCGGCGGTGGAGTCGGGGGGCGAACAGGGGGTGGAGGGCCGCCTGTCCACCCTCCGGACCGACGGCAAGCTGGGGGCGGCGGCCATTACCCGCACCGCCGGGGAGCTCTGCACCGACCTGCTGGAGCTGGGCTGCGCCTACGCCCCCGCCCTGTCCCTGGAGGGGGAGGACCCCGCCCTGGGGGAGCGGGGCTACGGCGTCCTGGACGAGAGCGGCCTGCTGGGCTATCTGGACGGGGCGGCCGCCCGGGGGCTGGAATTGCTGGCCGGTCGGGTCCCCGCCCAGGTGCTGACGGCGGGGGTGGGGGAGGGGCAAATCTCCGCCCGCCCCCTGGGCGTCTCGCTGGAGCCGGAGCTGGTCCTTCAGGCGGGCGAGATCACGGGATTGGACCTGGACTGCCGGGTGGAGATGGGGCTGACCGAGTACCGGCAGGCCCCGTCCCCCGAGGCGCTGGAGGCACTCCAGGAGGAGCTGGCCCGGCGGCTTTTGGTTCAGATGGAGGCGGCCCTGGAACAGCTCCAGGCCTGGGGGGCCGACTGCGCCGGCCTGGGGGCCCGGGCGGGGCTGTCCTGTCCCGGGGCCTGGCGGCGGGCGGAGGGGATCTGGGCCGACCGCTTCGCCGGCCTGGAGGTCCGGGTGGACCTCCGGGTCACCATTCACCAGTGAGAGGGGGAGCCCATGAGAGGGGATCACATTTCGCGCACCCAGCTGATGGCCCTGCTGTGGGCCGGGGTCATGGCCCCGGCGGCCCAGCTGTTGCCCGGCCTGCTGCTGGACCGGGCGGGACGGGGGGCCTGGCTGGCGGCCGCCCTCACCGCGCCCCTGGTGCTGGCTGCCGGCTGGCTGTGGGGGGCGCTGGCGGGCCGGGAGGGGCCGGCCCGGGCGATATGCCGCCTGCTGGGCCGCTGGCCGGGGCGGGCCCTTCTCCTTATATATATGGTATGGGGACAAGTGCTGCTCACTCTGCGCCTGCGCGCCTGTGCCCAGCGCCTGTTGGCCTCCGGAGAGCGGGACGGAGCCCTGTGGTTCTTTGTTCTGACCCTGGCCGCCCTGCTGCTGTGGGTGGGGCGGGGCAAGCTGGCCGCCTTTGCCCGGGCGGGGCAGCTGTTCCTGGCCGCCCTGCTGGCCGCCGCCGGGGTGGTGCTGGGCCTTTCCCTCCTCCAGGCCCGGCCGGAGCGGCTGCTTCCCCTGTGGTGGGACGACGCCGGCCCCCTGGCCCTGGCCGCTCTGGAGGGGACAGGGGTGCTGGGCTGGGGCTTTTTCGCCGCCTTTCTCCTGGGCCGAGTCTGGCCGGAGGAGGGGAAGGGGTGGCACTGGCTGGCCTGGGGCCTGGGGGGCGTGCTGCTCCTGGCGGCCGCCCAGGGGGTGATCCTGGGCAATCTGGGCCCTGCGCTGGCCGGCCGGCTGGACGACCCCTTTTTCGCCCTGGCCAAGAGCGTGGGGGTGGAGGGGGCCTTCCAACGGGTGGAGGGCATCATCTCCGCCCTGTGGACCTTTGCCGACCTCACCATGGGCGGGGTGTTGATCTTCGCCCTGCGGGCCATGGGGGAGGAACTGCTGCCGCCAAAGACCCGCCGGTGGCTGCCCTGGGGGGCGGTGCTGCTGGCTGCGGCGGGGAGTCTAACTCTGCTGGCCGGGGCCGCCCGGGTGGAGGAGTGGAGCGGGCGGTGGGTCCCGCTGGGCAATCTGATCCTGGGACTGGGGGTGCCCGCCCTGCTGGGGCCGCTGGCGAAGCGAAGGAGAAGAGCCAAAGGAGAGGGCATATCTTGTGGTTGAAAAAGGCGGGAAATTGCAGATATTGCGGCAGAAAAAAAGTCCGCCGAAAAGCGAAAAAAACGGTTGACAAACGGCCCCTCCTTTGCTAATATAATCGAGCGTCTTGAAGCGGGGCCGAGAGGCCGGCCGCGGAGAGGCGTAGGATACCGCGGAAGGGCGCGGG
>CALWYA010000140.1 GCA_944385645.1 uncultured Oscillospiraceae bacterium | reverse complement strand
CCCGAGGAGCTGTCCCACTACTCCAACGCCACCACCGACTTCGAGTTCGTCTTCCCCTTCGGCTGGGGCGAGCTGTGGGGGGTGGCCAGCCGGACCAACTTCGACCTGACCGCCCACCAGAACACCTCCGGCAAGGACATGACCTATTACGATCAGGAGAAAAACGAGCACTATATCCCTTACGTAATCGAGCCCTCCCTGGGCGCCGACCGGGTGGTGCTGGCCTTCCTGGTGGACGCCTACGACGAGGAGGTGGTGGACGCCGAGAAGAACGACGTGCGCACCGTCCTGCGCCTCCACCCCGCCCTGGCCCCTTTCAAGTGCGCCGTGCTGCCCCTGTCCAAGAAGCTGGGGGACAAGGCCCGGGAGATCCAGGCCGAGCTGTCCAAGTATTTCATGGTGGACTATGACGACGCCGGCTCCATCGGCAAGCGGTACCGCCGCCAGGACGAGATCGGCACCCCCTACTGCATCACCGTGGACTTCGAGACGGTGGGCGACGACAAGACCCCCGCGGACAACGCCGTCACCATCCGGGACCGGGACACCATGGAGCAGGTCCGCGTGCCCATCGACCAGCTGAAGGCCTGGCTGGAGGAGAAGCTGGCCTACTGATTTCCCCGCGAGCGACACACCGCGGGAGACCGGACTCTGTCCGGCCTCCCGCGGTTTTTTGTCTGCGCCCCCTTGCGCCCGGGCACTCCCTGGGGTACAATGGAGGCAGATTCCGGGAGGAGGGTCCGCCCCGCAGGGGGCGGGAACACCAGAGGAAAATTGGAGCTTGGGAACACAAACTAGAATGGGAAAAAACAATGCGGAGGGGAGTTTCATGAAGGTATTGCTGCTGAACGGCAGCCCCCATGAGAAGGGCTGCACCTACACCGCCCTGATGGAGATGGCCGGTCAGTTTCAGAAACGGGGGGTAGAGACGGAACTGTTCTGGATCGGGAACGGGCCGGTGCGGGGCTGCATCGACTGCAAGTCCTGCTGGGGCAAGGGCCGGTGCGTCTTTGACGACGACTGCGTCAACCGGCTGATCGAGAAGATCGCCGCCTGCGACGGCCTGGTGATCGGCACCCCGGTGTACTTCGGGGGGATCGCCGGGGGGCTCAAGTGCGTGCTAGACCGGGTGTTCTATGACGCCAAGCGCCTGTTCTCCGGCAAGCCCGCCGCCGGGGTGGTCAGCTGCCGCCGGGGAGGCGCGGGCAGCACCTTCGACCAGCTGAACAAGTACTTCACCATCTCCTCCATGCCGGTGGCCTCCTCCCAGTACTGGAACAGCGTCCACGGAGACGCCCCGGAGGAGGTCCGGGCCGACCTGGAGGGGATGCAGACCCTGCGCCTGACAGCGGACAACATGACCTGGCTGCTGCGGTCCATCCAGGCCGCCCGGGCGGCGGGGGTGGAGCCCTACGAGCGGGAGGTCCGGGTCAAGACCAGCTTCTATAAGCCCCAGTGAGGACAAAAACACAGCCGCTGGCAGGGCCAGCGGCTGTGTTTTTTCAGCTCAGGTAGTTCAGGGGGTTGACGGCGGAGCCGCCCACCCGGACCTCGAAGTGGCAGTGGGGGCCGGAGCTGTTTCCGGTGCTGCCCGCCCGCGCGATGGGCTGGCCCTGATAGACCTTCTCCCCCGCCGACACCAGGAAGCTGGAGTTGTGGGCGTAGTAGGTCTGAATGCCGTTGTCGTGGGTGATGATAACCAGATTGCCGTAGGACCCGCGCCAGCCGGCGAAGGTGACGGTGCCGCCGTCGGCGGCCTTGATCTGTTCGCCGTAAGAGGCGTGGATGTCCAGGCCGGAGTGGTAGTCATAGCTGCCCCACAGGTTCCGGCCGCCGAAGTAGGAGTTGATCCGGTGGCTGGAGGTGGGCCAGATGAAGTAGCCCTTGGAGGCGGTCTTGGGCTTCTCCTTGGTGCCCACTGCCATGACGGTGGTGGTGGGTTCCCGGACGGTGGTGGAGCTGATGATGGTGCGCTCCTGCTCCACTCCGTTCACATAGACCACGTCGGCCTCCACCCGGGCCTCGCCCTCCTCCCCCTGGGTGAGGACCTTGGTGTCCCCGATGTACATGGAGCTGTCTTCCACCTCCTCCACCGGGCACTCGATGGTCTGGGCGTATACCTCGTGGTCCTGGGTCTGGACGGACAGGACGGGGATCAGCTCCTTCACGTTGAGCACATCCCCCACCATCAGGCGGTTGATGTCCACATCCGGGTTCAGGGCGGTCAGATCACTCACCGACATGTCGTTGGCGTAGGCGATGGCGTTGAAGGTGTCCCCCTTCTCCACCGTATAGGTGGTGTCGCCGGTGGTGTTGGCCGTCAGGGCCTCCTCCATCTCCCCCACCGTCATCTGGTCCTCCACCGCGTACACCGGGTGGACCTGCAAATTTTCCACAAACCCGATCTGGACGGTGTTCTCCGTGGTGTACTGGGCTTTCAGCTCGTCCAGCATGTCCCCCAGGCCCTCCAGGTCCTTGACCACGCCCACGGAGCGGCCGTCCACCGTCACCTCGTAGGACTTGACCTGATCGCTGACCTGATTCAGCTGTTCATAGAAGTAGTTCTGGATGGTCCGCTGATCGCTGAGCTGACTTTTCAGGGTGAGGGTGAAGTCGTAGTCCACCTGGCCGTCCACCTGATAGTCATAGCCCAGCAGCCGGGTGCCCTGGGCCTCCACCGTCTGGATGGCCCGGTCCACCACGCTCTGGTCGGCCACCACCCCCACCGGTTCCCCGTCCACCGTCACCGCATAGCTGGTGGAGTAGAGGGTGGTCAGGGTGAGAGTCGCTCCCACCACGCCGGAGAGCAGCAGGAAGGTCACCGGCCCCACCGCCCGGTTCTCGGCGGCGGCGCCGTGAAGGAGATGGGCCCACCGGCGGGTGTGGATGCGGGTCCACTCCCGGGCGGCCCGGAGATAGACGGCCCACTCCGCCCGGCGCTCGGCCCAGGACCCGGAGGGATCAGAATGATCGGGATGAGAGGACCGGCGGCCGCCCTGACCGGCGCCCAGCTGGTCCCGCCACTGCTTGAATGGATTCATAGGGGTTACCTCGCTTTGTATGGGACGGAAAGAAATGACAAAAATGAAATAAGAGTTACAAAACGGTAACAAACATGATACACGCTTTTTTCCCATCCGTCAACCCCCTGGGCCGGCGATGGGGGAAATTTTTCCGCCGGCACAGGGACGGACAAAAAAGCCCGCCGAAGTCCGGCGGGCTTCGGCGGGGTTGGGACATGGCACAGCGGGCGCGGTCAGGCCAGCACCTGAAGAACAAAGGAGACGGTCATCACAATGACCCCCAGGCTGGCTCCCGCGTCCAGAGCCCAGGACACCCTGGCCCGGCGGGACCGCCGGCGGCGGGGGGCGGCGGGCAGCAGAGTGAGCGCGGGGGCGGCGTCCTGGATGGGTGGCTCCTCCGGCTCCAGCCGGGGGGCCAGACTCCCCGCCCGGGCCAGGGCCTGCTTCCGGCGGAACTCCCCCAGGTCCACCATGTTTCCCTGGTGGCGGATGAAGTGGGTGGTGGTGGCATAGATGGTCTGCATGGTGATCCCTCCTGAATCCTGATGGGGACAGTTTATGGGAAGAGCGGTCCCAAAAACCGGACTTTTCCGGCGGACCGGCGAAAATCGAACGGTTGTTCCCCCTTAAAATACAACAAATGTTCGAGAAAGTCAAGACAAAACTCGAACATTTTTTCGAGACTCGGGGCGGAGCCGGAGCGCCCCTTTGGAACAATAGACGAAAAGGGGGCAAAAAGGTTCCCGGTTTCAAATTTTTCGCCCCTCCCCGTTGCCTTTTTTGGGAAATCGAGGTATAATACACGCTTGTCGGAATGCTGAGAGATCCAAGAGAGGTGCAATCATCCTATGCGGAACGAGAAACTAAGAAACATTGCCATCATCGCCCTCGTCGCCGCAAAGTCCGCTTAAGCTCGGGACGCCCAGGCGTGGGCATCCCTCGCACGCTCCCTTGCGGCTCCTCTCCAAACCGAACCCGCTTCGCTGGGCTTCGGTTTGGGATGCGGCTTCGCCGCAGAGTAAGAAGGCTTATTAAAATGCTCGGCGGAAATAAATTCCGCCTGCGCCAAGGTTTTGCCCTTGGCAAAACGCTTGTACGCGCCACTCGGCGCGCCCCGCTGTGCGGGGCCCCGGGTGGTCTTGCCTAAGAGAAGGAGAAGAAATCGGTATGAAGAATGAGAAACTAAGAAACATCGCCATCATTGCCCACGTCGATCATGGCAAGACCACCCTGGTGGACCAGATGCTGAAGCAGTCTGGCGTCTACCGGGAGAACCAGGCGGTGGTGGACCGGGTGATGGACTCCAACGACCTGGAGCGGGAGCGGGGCATCACCATCATGGCCAAGAATACCGCCGTGGAGTACAACGGCGTGAAGATCAACATCGTGGACACCCCAGGACACGCGGATTTCGGCGGCGAGGTGGAGCGCATTTTGAAGATGGTCAACGGCGTCATCCTGCTGGTGGA
>CALWYA010000139.1 GCA_944385645.1 uncultured Oscillospiraceae bacterium | reverse complement strand
TCTCGGACTTACGCGTCCTCCACGCCCTCCACGAAATAGTTCATGCTGCCGGTGATGACGGAGTCCTCCACGGAGGGGCCGCCGGCGGCCACGATCTCCACGGGCTCGGCTTCCACCACTTCGCCCTCCACCAGCTCCTTGCCGTCGGTCATCAGAGGGGCAGCCTCCTGCTCGATGCTGGCGGTGCCGTCCTCGTTGATGGTGATGTGCAGCTTCACGCCGGTGAACACGTCCCACTCGCCGGAGACGATCAGCTCGGTGACGGCGTCAATGGCCTCCTGGGTGCCGGGGGCCACGGTGACCTCGTTCAGGGGGGAGACGCCCACAAAGCCCTCGGCCAGGCCGCCGTAGTAGGCGGGGCCGCCCATCTTCTCCACGAACTGGTCGGCGGTCTCGCAGGCCATGGCGGCCTCCATGGCCTTCTGATAGTAGACGTTCCAGTGCCAGATGGCGGCGGTCAGGTGGGCGTCGGGGGCGTCGGCGGTCATGTCGGAGTTATAGCCGCAGCCGAACACGCCGGCGTCCTGGGCGGCGATCTGGGGCTGGGCGGAGTCGCAGTGCTGGGAGATGACGCCGCAGTTGTAGGACTCGATGAGCTCCCGGGCAAAGGCGGCCTCGTTCACCTCGTCGTTCCAGATGCCCAGCTCCTTCACATAGACGGTGGCGTCGGGGTTAACGGCCTGCACGCCCAGGGCGAAGCCGTTGATGCCGGAGGCAGTCTCGGCATACTGCCGGCCGTAGGCGGCCACATAGCCGATGTTGTTGTTGCCGATCTCCAGGCTCTTCAGGCCGGCGGCGATGCCGGCCAGGTAGCGGGCCTGATAGGCGCGGCCGAAGTAGTTGTTGAAGTTGGTGTCATTGGACATATAGCCGGTGGCGTGGGAGAAGATCACGTCGGGGTTCTCCTCCGCCTTGTCGGCCAGGGCCTGCATATAGCCGAAGGAGATGCCGAAGATGATGTTGCAGCCCTCGCCGATCAGGGTGTCGGCGGCGGCGGCCACGGCGTCATACTCCTCGGCCACGTTGTCCACAATGGCCAGCTGGGTGGCGGGGTCCAGGCCCAGGTCCTCCATGGCGGTGGTGATGCCGTGGTGGTGGGCGTAGGTATAGCCCGCCGTGTCGTCCCGGCTGTTGATGTAGATGGCACCCACCTTGAAGTCAGCGGCGGAGCTCACCTCTCCCTGGGAGGCGTCGGGCGCGGAGGCGTCAGGCTGAGAGCCGGAGCCGTCCTGGGAGCTGGTCCCGCCGCCGCAGGCCACCAGAGACAGGCTCATGGCAGCCGCCAGGGCAAGTGCAAGAAGCTTTTTCATGGGTCAAATCCTCCTTGTTTTATGATGGGTCCTCTTCCAAGTTCCCATTTATATTAAAACCGGAGCGGTCCGGTTTTAATCCTCCTCGAACTCCACGCCCGTCTTCTCGGACATGGACTTGATCTTTGCAAGCGATTCTACCCGAACTCCCTGGGCCCGCAGACGGGCCCCGCCGGGCTGGAAGGCCTTCTCCACCACGATGCCGGCCCCCGCCAGCTGGGCCCCCGCCTGATGGACCAGGTCGATGAGCCCCTCCAAGGCGGCCCCGTTGGCCAGGAAGTCGTCGATGATGAGCACCTTGTCCTCCGGTCCCAGGAACTGCTTGGCCACGATCACGTCATACACCTTCCCGTGGGTGAAGGATTCCACCTTGGTGGTGTACACCGCCCCGGCGATGTTCTTGGTCTGGCTCTTCTTGGCGAAGACCACCGGGCAGTGAAAAAACTGCGCCGTGATACAGGCGATCCCGATCCCCGAGGCCTCGATGGTCAGAATTTTGTTCACACCGCAGTCGGCAAACAGCCGCCGGAACTCCCGGCCGATCTCCTCAAACAGGGCAATATCCATCTGGTGGTTCAGGAAGCTGTCCACCTTGAGCACATCGGTCCCCCTGACCACGCCGTCCTTCCGGATCCGCTCCTTCAGCAGCTCCACGACGACCACCGCCTTTCCTGATCTCGCCTTCCCGAAAACGACGGTGGCCCGGAAACTCGGGCCACAAAATGTCGATGGGAATACACAGTTATTTTACAAAAAATTCATCCCGCCTGCAATCCCTTTTTCAAATTTTCCATCCTCCACAATTTTCCTCCCCTTTTTCTGTCCGTTTCGGCCAAATTTCCCACCGCGGACGGCTTTTCCCGGGAAAGGAAAAGTTTTTTCCGCCCCCTTTCTTCGACCGTTTATTTTCCATAATATGGTAGAATTGGGGTGTACCAAGGAGAACGTTCCTTTCCCCCGCGCGTCCCCTGCTCCGCAGCGCGCGGAGCGGCCAGGGAGAAGGCTCCCCTGGACGCGCAGCGCGGAATCGGAACTAGGAGAAAGGCGGGATGTCCCATGGGATTTCTGACAAAAAAGGGGATTTTTGACGGGGGCAAGGTGCTCTTCCTGCCGGTGGAGGACATCTCCCCCAACCCGGACCAGCCCCGGCGGGTGTTCTCCCAGCCCGAACTGGAGGAGCTGGCCGCCTCCATCCGGGCCCTGGGGGTGCTCCAGCCCCTGACGGTCCGCCGGCGGGAGGGCCAGTGGGAGCTGGTGGCCGGGGAGCGGCGGCTGCGGGCGGCCAAGCTGGCCGGGCTGAGTCAGGTACCCTGTCTGTCCGTCCAGGTGGACAGCCAGTCCTCCTCCCTGCTGGCTCTGGTGGAGAACGTCCAGCGCCGGGACCTGGACTTCTGGGAGGAGGCCCTGGCCCTGCGGCAGATCCTGGACACCTATCACCTCTCCCAGGAGGAGCTGGCCCGGCGGGTTGGCAGGAGCCAGTCCGCCGTGGCCAACAAGCTGCGGCTGCTGAAGCTGCCCGACGAGGCTCTGGCCCTCCTCCGGGCGCACGGGGCCACCGAGCGCCACGCCCGGGCCCTGCTGCGGCTGGACAGCCCGGAGCGGCAGCTTGAAGCGGCGGAGCAGGTGACCGCCCGGGGGCTCACCGTGGCCCAGACCGAGGCCCTGGTGGAGCAGCTGCTGGGGGATTCCCCCCGCCGCCGGAAGAAGCCCACCTTTATTTTAAAGGATGTCCGCCTGTTTCTGAACACCCTGTCCCGGAGTCTGGAGCTGGTGCGCTCCGCCGGCGTGGACGCCCGCTGCCGCCGTCAGGACACCGACGACGAGATTTTACTCACCATCCGCATCCCCCGGCGGACCGGCTGAGTCCCTTCCCCCGCCCCGCGCCCCGGCGCGGGGCTTTTTCTCTGGTGTTTCACGGGAAACGGTCTCTCCCCTATTCCGCTCTGTTTCACGTGAAACATCCCGGCGGATTCCTCACAGAAAACAGTTGAAATCTGGACCCGCGGTTGATATAATGTGTAGTTGTTCCCTGTGCTTTTGATTTTCTGTGAGATCCGCTGCAAGGAGGCGCCCCATGGCCCAGATCATCGCCGTCGTCAACCAAAAAGGGGGGGTGGGAAAGACCACCACCGCCGTCAACCTGGCCGCCGCCCTCCACGAGCGGGGCAGCCGGGTGCTGCTGTGCGACTTTGACCCCCAGGCCAACGCCACCTCCGGCATGGGAGTGGACAAGAACACCGCCTCCCCCAACGTATACGACGTGCTCATCAACGGGGCCGAACCGCAGCGGGCGGTGGTGTCCACCAAATACGGGGACGTGCTCCCCTCCAACAAGGCCCTGGCCGGAGCCGGCATCGAGATGATCGCCATGGAGAACCGGGAGCGGCTGCTGAAGGCGGCCCTGGACGCCCTGGCGCCCAATTATGACTATGTGCTCATCGACTGCCCCCCCTCCCTGGAGCTGCTCACTGTCAACGCCCTGTGTGCCGCCCGCACCCTGCTGGTGCCGGTCCAGTGCGAGTATTACGCCCTGGAGGGGCTCAGCGACCTGCTGGCCACGGTGCGGCTGGTAAAGCGGGGGCTCAACCCCAGTCTGGCCCTGGAGGGGGTGCTGCTGACCATGTTTGACAGCCGCACCAACCTGTCCCTCCAGGTGGCCCAGGAGGTCAAGCGCCACTTCCCCGGGCAGGTGTTCGCCACCGTCATCCCCCGGAACGTGCGCCTGTCCGAGGCCCCCAGCCACGGCCGGCCCATCTGCGCCTACGACCCCTACTCCCGGGGGGCGGAGGCCTACAAGCTGCTGGCCCAGGAGCTGGCCGAACGACACTGATCATAATTAGGAATTAGGAATGAGAAATTAGGAATTTTTGTGTCCGGCAGAACTGGACAGTCCAATTCCTAATTCCTGGCTCTTAATTCCTAATTCCTAACTCCTAATTCCTAATTTTAAAGGAAGGAACGCGTATGGCGAAACGAAAGACAGAGCTGGGTTTGGGCCGGGGGCTGGACGCCCTGCTGGGCGACCCCTCCCTCCCCGCCCAGGGCGAGGGGTCGGTCTCTCTGCCCATCTCCCAGGTGGAGCCGGGACTGAATCAGCCCCGGAAGCGGTTCGACCAGGAGTCTCTGGCTGAGCTGACCGAGTCCATCCGCACCCACGGGGTCATCCAGCCCCTGACGGTGCGGCGGCTGGCCTCGGGGTACTATC
>CALWYA010000138.1 GCA_944385645.1 uncultured Oscillospiraceae bacterium | reverse complement strand
AAGAACAGCGCCAGCAGGCCGCCGCAGATCTGGCCGATGACGGTGGCCAGGGCGGCTCCCGCCACCTCCAGCCGGGGGAAGCCCAGCAGGCCAAAGATCAGGATGGGATCCAGCACGATATTGATGACGGCCCCGGTGGCCTGGGTGATCATGGTGTAGAAGGTCCGTCCGGTGGCCTGGAGCAGCCGCTCGCAGGTGACCTCCAGAAACAGGCCCGCGCACATGCCGCAGCAGATGGTCATGTACTGGGTGCCGTAGTCCACAATGGTGCCAATGTCGGTCTGCACCGAGTAGAACAGCCGGGAGGCGGTCAGGCCGATGACGGTGAACACCAGACAGCTGACGGCGGCCAGGAACAGGCCGTTCATGGCGGTCTGGTTGGCCCGGTTCTGGTCCTTCTGGCCCAGGCTCCGGGACAGCAGGGCGTTGATACCCACGCCGGTGCCCACCGATACGGCGATCATCAGGTTCTGCACCGGGAAGGCCAGGGACACCGCATTCAGGGCGTCCTCGCTGAGCTTGGCCACAAAATAACTGTCCACCACGTTGTACAGCGCCTGCACCAGCATGGAGATCATCATGGGCACCGCCATGCTCAGCAGCAGGGGATTGACCGGCATGACGCCCATCTTGTTCTCTCTCACGGTCTCTTCCACCGGGGTCCCTCCTCGTTTTTTCTCTCGTATTCTCTCCGGCCGGGGACCGGCCGCGCGGTTTCTTATTATAAAGGATTCAAATTTTTATGTCAATGCGCACTTTCGTCGTCTTTCGCCCGGCTGATGTTCCATTTTTTGATACGGCGGCGCAGGGATTGCCGCGAAGCGGCCCCGGCCCAGCCCAGGTACGGAGGCCTGCGCATACCGCGGCAAAAATTCCCGCGTTTTCTCCGCTGAGCCTGCGACTTTTCATTGACTTATTGCGCTGAAACGAGTATGATGAAAAAAGATTCATTTTTCAAAGCTCCCGATCCTGGTGTGTTCGCTCCCGACCCCGGCGGAGGAGGAGGCGCGCAAAAGGCGCGGGACTTCCAAAGGAGACCTTGTCTATGCTTACCCTGGACGCCTTCAAAGAGGCCCGGAGCGTCCTTCAGGGCGTGCTCCTGCCCACCCCCCTCATCCACTCCCCCTACCTGTCCAAGCTCTGCGGCAACCACGTCTACCTGAAGCCGGAGAACATGCAGGTCACCGGGGCCTATAAGATCCGGGGGGCCTATTTCAAAATCAGCACCCTCTCTCCGGAGGAGAAGGAGCGGGGGCTGATCACCGCCTCCGCGGGCAACCACGCCCAGGGGGTGGCCTACGCCGCCCGGGCCGCCGGAGTGGCGGCCACCATTGTCATGCCCACCACCACCCCCCTGGTGAAGGTGAACAACACCAAGGACTACGGGGCCGAGGTCGTCCTCCATGGGGAGGTGTTCGACGACGCGGCCCAGCTGGCCGCCCAGCTGGCCGAGGAGAAGGGGCTGACCTACGTCCACCCCTTCAACGACCTGACCCTGGCCACCGGCCAGGGCACCATCGCCTACGAGATCTTCCAGGACCTGCCCGACGTGGACATCATCCTGGTGCCCATCGGAGGCGGCGGGCTGGCCGCCGGGGTGTCCACCCTGGCCAAGCTGCTCAACCCCCACGTGGAGGTCATCGGCGTGGAGCCCACCGGGGCCGCCTCCATGAAGGCCAGCCTGGAGGCCGGCCACGTGGTGACCATCCCCTCCGCCACCACCATCGCCGATGGCGTGGCCGTCAAGACTCCCGGCGACCTGGTGTTCCCCTACGTTCAGAAGAACGTGGACCGGGTGTTCACCATCGAGGACGGGGAGCTGGTGGAGGCCTTCCTGGACATGACCGAGCGGCACAAGATGGTGGTGGAGAACTCCGGCCTGCTCACCGTGGCCGCCCTGCGCCACCTGGACTGCCAGGGGAAGAACGTAGTCTCTGTCCTGTCCGGCGGCAATATGGACGTGATCACCATGTCCTCCCTGATCCAGCACGGGCTGATCTGCCGGGGGCGGATCTTCACCTTCGCCGTCCAGCTGCCCGACCGGCCCGGCGAGCTGCTCCACGTGGCCCAGGTCCTGGCCGAGAACAACGGCAACATCATCAAGCTGGAACACAACCAGTTCGTCAACATCAACCGCCAGTCCGGTGTGGAGCTGCGGGTCACCCTGGAGGCCTTCGGCCACGACCACAAGGCCCGCATCCTGGACGCCCTGCGCCAGGCGGGCTTCGACGCGGTGGAGACCGACACCAACGACTTCTATACGTAACGCCCGCGCCTCCCGCCGGGGCGTCCGCCCCGGCGGGAGGCTATCTGAAAAGCGGCGGGTCCGCCGGACGGCGGCGGACGGGTGGGGGCCGTGGGCCCGGCCTGGAGCAGTCCGCCCGCCCGGCGCCCGGGGGCGTGGCCGCCCCCCTCTCCGCTGACGCATCCTATGCGCCCGGCCCATGAATCGCGCCTGTCCCCGGACAGGCCCTGGAAAGGAGTCCAACCCATGATCAAGATCGCCCCCTCGATTCTGTCCGCCGATTTCGTCAACCTGGAGCGGGACATCCGCCGGGTGGCCTCGGCCGACTATCTCCATGTGGACGTGATGGACGGCGCCTTCGTGCCCAACCTCACCATCGGGGTGCCGGTGGTGAAGTCCATCCGCAAGTGCACCGACATGTTCCTGGACGTCCACCTGATGATCGAAAAGCCGGAGCGGTACATCGAGGCCTTCGCCCAGGCGGGGGCCGACCTGCTGTCCGTCCACCTGGAGGCCGACCATCCCACCGGCATCGCCCGGGCCCTGGACCTCATGGACCGGTGCGGGGTGAAGAAGGCGGTGGCCCTGCGGCCCATCACCAAGGCGGAGGCCGTGCTGCCCTACCTGGAGCGGCTGGACCTGGTGCTGGTGATGACAGTGGAGCCCGGCTTCGGCGGCCAGGCCTTCCTGGAGGGCCAGCTGGACACCATCCGGCAGGTCCGGGCCCTCATCCAGCAGTACAACCCCGCCTGCGAGCTGGAGGTGGACGGGGGCATCGCACCCAAAACCGCTCCCCTGGTGGTGGAGGCGGGGGCCAACGTGCTGGTGGCCGGCTCCGCCGTCTATGGCGCCGCCGACCCGGCGGCGGCCATCGCCGCCCTGCGGGGGGACCGCTGAGATATGAGACGCGCGGCCCTGGTGCTGCCGCTGGCGCTCTGCCTGGCGCTGGGGCTTGCCGCCTGCTCCGGCGCTTCGGCGGAGGAGCGCTCCAGCCCTTCGGCCTCCGCTCCTGCCTTGGCGTTTGCGGACCAGTTTGACCTGTACAATGAAACGGGCGATTGCCGCGATTTTACAATTTCCGCGGGAGAGCTGGAAGGTCAGCCCTGCTACCGGCTGGACAGCGGGGAGCACGGAGTGACCGTGCTGGTGCCTGAGCAATCGCCGGAACACGGCGATGAAGTTCAGGCGGTGGTGGAACACCAGGGGAAGCAGACCTCCTTTGCGATGCCCGTTTTTCTGCTGGGCCATGGCGGCGTCAGTGGGACGGCCTCGCTGTCTCTGGCAGATCTGACCGGCGATGGCACCCTTGATCTGGTCTATATCTACGGCGGCGGAGGTACTGGGGTGTGGAACGACCAGGTCAAGGTGATCGATCTGGCCGCGATGGAGGAGCGGCCGAGCCGCTGGGATTCCGACTCTGCGGCAGAGTGGATGTCCGGCCTGATCCGGCTCCAGCTGGTTGGAACCCGGGAGGCGGGCGATTTGGAGGAGCAGAGAGAGGCAGTCTATCAAGTCACGGCCCCGGACGGTACTGCGATATATGCCGGGACCGGCGGGTTTTCTCTGACCGAGTTCCCGGACACGCCGTCCCCCATCTTTGGAAACTACGAGTCCATCGCTTTGGAAGAGGACCGTCTGGCTCTGAACTCCGGCTTTTGGCTGGATCTGGGCGTCGGGGTCTTCGGCCCCTATCTGGGCAGTTTGACCTGCGACTTTCGGTACGACCCTGCCCAGCAGAGCTTCACCCTCTCGCCGGAGTGTGCTCTCCAGGTGGATGTGCCGGTGGACCCGTCGGCCGTCGCCGCCCTGCGGAGCTGAGTTTAGATAGGAGGGAGGAGATAAGAGATAGGAGATCGTTTCCCCTCTTTTCCCTATCTCCTATCTCCTATCTCAACTCTTCACTCTTCACTCTCAACTCTCACTCTCGGAGGTTCCCATGGAATACTTCCCCCCCGCCCTGGAAAATCTGGTGGAGCACTTTGCCAAGCTGCCGGGCATCGGCATGAAGTCGGCCCAGCGGCTGGCCTTCCACGTGCTCTCCCTGCCCCCGGAGGAGGCCGAGGCCTTTGCCCAGGCCATTCTCCAGGCCAAGCAGGCCATCCACTGCTGCCCGGTGTGCCAAAACTTCACCCAGGGGGAGGGCCCCTGCTCCATCTGCGCCAGCCCCCGGCGGGACCCGTCCACCATCTGCGTGGTGGCCGACCCCAAGGACGTGGCGGCCATGGAGCGCTCCCGGGAGTACCAGGGGCTCTACCACGTGCTCCACGGGGT
>CALWYA010000137.1 GCA_944385645.1 uncultured Oscillospiraceae bacterium | reverse complement strand
CTGGTCAGCGAGGAGTGCCCCATCCACATCAACTACAAGCAGGCCCTGCTGAAGGCCAAGGACAGCGACACCACCGTCACCGGCCGCTCCGTGGGCGCCCCGGTGCGCATTCTGAAGAACCAGATGTCCCGGGAGTACCTGGCCAAGGAGCGGGCCGGGGCCGACAAGATGGAGCTGGAGCACTACACCTTGGGCTCCCTGCGCCGGGCGGTCTTTGACGGGGATACCAAGACCGGCTCCCTCATGGCCGGCCAGGTGGCCGGCATGCTCCACGAGATCCGCCCCCTGCGGACCATCCTGGAGGAGCTGTGCGCCGGCTGTGACGAGACCATCCGGGCCCTGGCGGCGGAGGTGGGGGCATGAAGCTGGCCTTCGTATACGCCGGACAGGGCAGCCAGAAGGTGGGCATGGGGGCCGACTTCTATGAGCGATACCCCCTGTTCCGCCGGGCGCTGGACTGTGACCGGGCGGGCTTCGACCTGAGAGAGGTGTGCTTCCAGGGCCCCGAGGAGAAGCTGTCCCAGACCCGGTACACCCAGCCCTGCATGGTGGCCTTCGCCATCGGGGTCACCGACCTGCTGGCCGCTGAGGGCATCCGCCCCCAGGCCGCCGCCGGGCTGTCCCTGGGGGAGTACTCCGCCCTGTACGCGGCGGGGGCCTTTGACCGGGAGGGGGCCATCGCCACGGTGGCCCTCCGGGGCCGGGCCATGGAGGAGGCTGCCGCCGGCCTGGCGTGCGGCATGACCGCCGTGCTGGGCCTGGACCGGGACAAGCTGGCCCGGGCATGTGAGGAGGCGTCCTCCCTGGGCGTGGTCCAGATCTGCAACTACAACTGCCCCGGGCAGCTGGTCATCAGCGGCGAAAAGGCCGCCGTGGACCGGGCCGGGGAGCTGGCCAAGGAGCTGGGGGCCAAGCGGTGCATGCCCCTGAAGGTGAGCGGCCCCTTCCACACCGCCCTGATGAAGCCGGCGGGGGACGCCCTGGCCGCCCACTTCCGGACCATGGATCTGGGCGAGCCGTCCATCCCCATCTACTTCAACTGCCTGGGAGACAAGCGGGAGGACCAGACCATCCCGGAGCTGCTGGAGCGGCA
Source organism: uncultured Oscillospiraceae bacterium (assembly GCA_944385645.1). Lineage (GTDB taxonomy): Bacteria > Bacillota > Clostridia > Oscillospirales > Oscillospiraceae > Lawsonibacter. The sequence goes on along the minus strand of CALWYA010000137.1, from coordinate 3,484 downwards.
GGTGCAGTCCTCCGTCTACTGGGAGGACACCGTCCGGGCCATGGAGCGGGACGGCATTGACACGGTGCTGGAGATCGGGCCGGGGAAGACCCTCAGCGGCTTCTTCAAAAAGACCGCCCCGGCTATCCGCACCCACCACATCGACACGGCGGACGACTTCGCGGCCTTCGTGGCCGCCTGGAAAGGAGAGACCCTATGAGCATGGAGGGAAAGGTGGCCCTGGTCACCGGCGGCAGCCGGGGGATCGGCCGGGCCATCTGTCTGGAGCTGGCCCGGCAGGGGGCGGTGGTGGCCGTCAACTACGCGGGCAACGAGCAGGCCGCCCTGGAGACGGTGGAGGCCTGCCGGGCCCTGGGGGCCCAGGCGGAGGCCTTCCGGGCCGACGTGTCCGGCGCCGCCGCCTGCGAGGAGCTGGTCCAGGCGGTGAAGGACCGCTTCGGCCGGCTGGATATCCTGGTGAACAACGCCGGCGTGACCCGGGACGGTCTGCTGATGACCGCCAAGGAGGAGGACTTCGACCGGGTGCTGGACACCAACCTGAAGGGGGCCTACTTCTGCATGAAGGCGGCCGCCAAGGTGATGATCCGCCAGCGGTACGGCCGGATCGTCAATCTGAGCAGCATCGTGGGCCTGCGGGGCAACCCCGGCCAGACCAACTACGCCGCCAGCAAGGCGGGCCTCATCGGCTTGACCAAGGCGGCGGCCAAGGAGCTGGCCAGCCGGAACATCACCGTCAACGCGGTGGCCCCCGGCTTCATCGAGACGGACATGACCGCCGCCATGCCGGAGAAGGCCCGGGAGGCCATGCTGGCCACCATCCCCATGGCCCGTCCCGGCCAGCCGGAGGAGGTGGCCCGGGCGGCCGCCTTCTTCGCCCGGGAGGACGCCGGCTATGTGACCGGACAAATCCTTTGCGTGGACGGCGGAATGGCGGTATAATAGAGGTGAACGACATGGAAAAAAGACGCGTGGTCATCACCGGCATGGGGGCCGTCACCCCCATCGGGAACACAACGGCGGACAGCTGGGCCGCCGCCAAGGCGGGCGTGTGCGGCGTGGGCCCCATCACCCGCTATGACACCCAGAACATGAAGGTCAAGGTGGCCGCCGAGGTGAAGGATCTGGACGTGGACGCCCTGCTGGGCAAGCGGGAGAGCAAGCGCATGGACCGCTTCACCCAGCTGGCCCTCATCTCCGCCGACCAGGCCATGGCCGACAGCGGCCTGGACATGGAGCGGGAGGACCGGGACCGCTGCGGCGTGATCTACTCCAGCGGCATCGGCGGCTTCCAGACCATCGGGGATGCCTATGAGCGGGGGAGCCAGCGGGGCTTCGACTCCGTGTCCCCCTTCATGATCCCCATGATCATCGCCAATATGGCGGCGGGCCAGATGGCCATCCGCTATCAGATGAAGGGGATGTGCTCCTGCGTGGTCACCGCCTGCGCCAGCGGCACCAACGCCCTGGGCGACGCCTTCCGGCACATCCGGGACGGCTACGCCGAGGTGATGCTGTGCGGCGGGGCCGAGGCGGCCATCACCCCCCTGGCCATGGGGGGCTTCACCTCCATGAAGGCCCTCACCGAGTGCCAGGACCCCGGCCGGGCCTCCATCCCCTTCGACGCGGAGCGCTCCGGCTTCGTCATGGGCGAGGGAGCTGGCGCCCTGGTGCTGGAGACCCTGGAGCACGCCCGGGCCCGGGGGGCTAGGATCTACGCCGAGGTCATCGGCTACGGCGCCAACTGCGACGCCCACCACATCACCGCCACCGCCCCCGGCGGGGCGGGCGGGGCGGCCTGCATGGCCCAGGCCCTGGCCGACGCGGGGATCGCCCCGGAGGACGTGGACTATATCAACGCCCACGGCACCTCCACCCCCATGAACGACTCCTGCGAGACCCAGGCCATCCACACCACCTTCGGGCCCCACGCGGACAAGCTGATGGTCAGCTCCACCAAGTCCATGACCGGCCACCTGCTGGGGGCCGCCGGGGCGGTGGAGGCGGTGTTCACCGCCCTGGCCCTTCAGGAGGGCTTCGTGCCCCCCACCATCGGCTATCAGACTCCCGACCCGGCCTGTGACCTGGACATCGTGCCCAACCAGGGGCGGAAGGCCGATCTGAAGATCGCCCTGTCCAACTCCCTGGGCTTTGGGGGCCACAACGCCGCCATCGTGCTGAAGAAGTGGGAGGGCTGACCATGGAGCTGAACATCGAGCAGATTCAGGCCCTGCTGCCCCACCGCTATCCCTTCCTGCTGGTGGACAGGATCACCGAGTGCACCCCCGGCCAGGGGGCCAGGGGCGTCAAGTGCGTCACCGCCAACGAGCCCTTTTTCCAGGGGCATTTCCCCCACTACAAGGTGATGCCCGGGGTGCTCATCATCGAGGCCCTGGCCCAGGTGGGGGCGGTGGCCATCCTGTCGGTGCCGGAGAATCGAGGCAAGCTGGCCCTGTTCGGGGGCATCAAGAACGCCCGGTTCAAGCAGCAGGTGCGCCCCGGAGACGTGCTGGAGCTGGAGTGCGAGCTCACCGCCCAGCGGGGGCCGGTAGGCTTCGGCACCGCCACCGCCAAGGTGAACGGCAAGACCGCCTGCAAGGCGGAGCTGACCTTCGCCCTGACCCCGGGGCCGGAGGCGGAGGGCTGACCCCCTTCCGGAGCGGCGGAGAGGACCTCCGGAACCGGGCGGAGCAGCGAGAGAGCACAAGAGCTTAAGACCGCGGCGCAAGACAGACAGTTGGAGCAAAGAGAGGGATCAGCCATGCTGGAGGAGAGTTTCAATCAGGTGTATACCAAGTTCAAGCTGCACTTTTACCGGACGGTGTTCTCCCGGTTCCAGAACCGGGAGGCCAGCCTGACGGCGGTGGAGACCTTCTGCATGGAGGTCATCCTGGCCCTGAAGGAGCCCACCATCAACGAATTCGCCTCCTTCGTCCAGATCTCCTCCCCCAACGCCGCCTACAAGATCAACAGCCTGATCCAGAAGGGGTATGTGGAGAAGATCCAGTCCCCCCACGACCGGCGGGAGTACCACCTGCGGCCCACCCAGAAATATCTGGACTACTACAACATCAGCTCCTCCTATCTGAAGCTGGTGATGGACCGGGTGAAGGAGCGCTTCACCGGGGAGCAGACCCAGATGCTGGACTCTATGCTCCAGGTGGTCAGCGACGAGCTGATGCCCGAGGTGGAGCTGAAGGCGGCCCCGGGAGAGGAGCCGCCCCGCTGAGGGCCGCGCCCGGCCTGTTTTCCGATTCCCCGCCCCGTTTCTGGGGCGGGGAATCGGTCTATGGGGGCGGAGAGGGAGTTCTGAGAATTTCGGAGAATTTTTTTCAAAAAACAGTTGCGTTTTCTCCCCATTTATGCTATGATACCAGTTGCGTTTACAAGATGACCCCTCATGGAGAAAGAGGTGAAGAACATGAAGGAAGGCATCCACCCCAACTATGAACAGACCACCATCCGGTGCGCCTGCGGCAATGTGATC
>CALWYA010000136.1 GCA_944385645.1 uncultured Oscillospiraceae bacterium | reverse complement strand
CTGGACACCGTGTGGGGCAAGGACTACTTCGGCGAGCTGAAGATCGTGGACGTGAACATCCGCCGCCTGCGCATCAAGATCGAGGACAATCCCCAGAAGCCGACTTATGTGAATACGGTCTGGGGATACGGATACAAGTGGGGCGGCTGAGCGCGCCCCGGTGAGCGAGACAGGAAACCGCAGGGAAAGGGGGGATGTCCCGTGGCCAAGACCACCAAACTCAACGACAAGGTAAAGATCCGGGGCATCCGCCGGCGCTGGCTGCTCAACAGCGTGAGCGTCGTGGCCCTGATCATCGTGCTGGCGGTGGGCGCCTTCACCGCCTCTCTGGTCAACTACTATTACCGCGACACCGCGGACGATTTGGAGAAGGAGGCCGCCTCCACCGCCAACGGCTTCCGGCTGTACACCCGGTCGGACTACCGCACCGCCGCCCAGCAGACGGTGAACAGCTATGAGGAGAAGGGCCGGCTGGAGCTGCAGTTTCTGGATACCGGCGGGGCGGTGCTCTACTCGGGCAACGACCTGACCGCCGGCTCCATGCCCAGCACGCCGGAGATCCAGCGGGCCATGGAGAGCCGGTCTGCCGCCTCCTGGCAGGGGCGGGACCCCTCCACCGGCGAGCGCATCCTGGCCGCCTCCAGTCCGGTGATCTACCAGGGGGAGACGGTGGGAGTCATCCGCTACGTCACCTCCCTGTCGGACATCGACCGGCAGTTTGTCCTGTCTATGGTGATCATCGTCACCATCGCCCTGGCCATCTTCTCCATGGTCTACTTCTCCAACCTGTACTTTGTCCGCTCCATTGTGGAGCCCCTGGCCGCCATCACTGAGATCGCCCGGGTCATCGCCGACGGCAGCTATGGGGTGCAGATCGAAAAGCGGTATGACGACGAGATCGGCGAGCTCACCGACGCCATCAACGACATGTCCCTGAAGATCCGCCAGTCGGAGAAGACCCAGTCGGAGTTCATCTCCTCGGTCTCCCACGAGCTGCGCACCCCCCTCACCGCCATCAACGGCTGGGCCGAGACCATCCAGAGCGGCGAGCTGAAGGACCCGGCGGACGTGCGCAAGGGGCTGGACATCATCCTGTCCGAGGCCCGGCGGCTGACCAACATGGTGGAGGAGCTGCTGGAGTTCTCCCGCATCGAGGACGGCCGCTTCACCCTGTCGGTGGAGCCCCTGGACCTGAAGGCAGAGCTGGAGGACGCGGTGTACACCTACCGGGAGTTCTTCCGCCGGGAGGGCATCGAGCTGACCTATCAGGACTGCCCGGAGGAGATGATCCCCATTGCCGGCGACCCGGAGCGGCTGCGGCAGGTGTTCTGCAACCTGTTGGACAACGCGGCCAAGCACGGCGGCTCGGGCAAGCGCATCGACGTGTCCCTCCAGACCGCGGGGGAGGAGGCGGTCATCCGCATCCGGGACTACGGTCCCGGCGTCCCCCCGGCGGAGCTCCCCCTCATCAAGAACAAGTTCTACAAGGGCAGCTCCAAGGCCCGGGGCTCCGGCATCGGCCTGGCGGTGTGCGAGGAGATTGTCACCCGCCACGAGGGCAAGCTGGAGGTGGGCAACGCGGAGGGGGGCGGCTTTGTGGTCACCATCCGCCTGCCCATCGAGCGGTAGGCCGGCCGCTTGCCATTTGTCCGCCCCTCTGGTACAATAGACACAGCGAACACAAGGAGAACCCATTTTTATGGAAGACAAACAGACACAGCAAACCCCCTCCTGCGGAGGGTCGGCCTGCTCCAAGGGCTTCAAGACCATGTGCGGCGGGCAGGCCCTCATCGAGGGGAGCATGATGCGCGGTCCAAGGAAGCAATCGGTGGGGGTGCGCAGGCCCGACGGGGAGCTGGAGGTCCAGGTGAAGGAGCTGCACCTCCTGAAGGACCGCTGGCCCGTGGTGGGCTGGCCCCTCATCCGGGGGGTGTTCAGCTTCTGCGACTCCATGTACAACGGCGTGACTGCCCTGATGTACTCCGCCCAGTTCTTCCCGGAGGACGACGAGGAGGAAGAGCCCTCCAAGTTCGAGACCTGGCTGGAGAACAAGCTGGGCAGCGACAAGGCCGCCTCCTTTTTCGTCACCCTGGCGGTGATTTTGGGCATGGGGATGTCCATTGGGCTGTTTTTCCTGCTGCCTACCCTGCTGGGCACCGCCGTCACCCTGGTGACCGACTCCATGCTGGTGCGGAATCTGGCCGAGAGCCTGCTGAAGCTGGCCATTCTGATCGGCTATCTGGCCCTGTGCTCCCGGATGGGGGAGATGAAGCGGGTCTTTTCCTACCACGGGGCGGAGCACAAGACCATCTTCTGCTACGAGGCCGGTCTGCCCCTGACGGTGGAGAACGTGCGCAGACAGCCCCGGCACCACCCCCGGTGCGGCACCAGCTTTCTGTTCATGGTCATCGCCATCTCCATCCTCATCTCCACCATCGTTTTTGCCATCTGGCCCATCAGCAACCCCATCCTGCGCTTTCTGGCCCACCTGCTCATGCTGCCCCTCATCGTGGGCATCAGCTATGAGTTCAACCGCTGGGCGGGCCGCCACGACGGGCCTGTGACCAGAATTTTGACCGCCCCCGGCCTGTGGCTGCAAAACTTCACCACCTTCGAGCCCGACGACTCCATGATCGAAGTTGGCATCAAGGCCCTGGAGCTGGTGCTGCCCGAGGTGAAGGGGGAGGACGCGTGGTGAAGCGCCGCAGGCGCTTCACCAGAATTAGGAATTAGGAGTTAGAAATTAGGAATTTTATCCGCAAGGAAGTTTTCAAAGGTTGATACGTGATTTCACGCGGGAAAACAGGTGCAAAGTTTGCGTGGAATACATATCCTTGGAACGGTCCGGCGAAACCGGACACCATAACTCCTCATTCCTCATTCCTAATTGAAAGGAGGGGGACGAAATTGGCAACGACCTACAACAATCTATATCTGGACACCCGCGCCCGGCTGCGGAAGGCCGGAGTGGACAATGCCCAGCTGGAGGCCCGGGAGATCGTGTGCTACGCCGCCGACAAGAGCCGGGAGCAGCTGTACCGGGACATGTCCCTGTATGTCTCCGCCCAGCTGGAGAAGCGGGTGGACGACCTGGTGAAGCGGCGGCTGGCGGGTGAGCCGGTGGCCTACATCATCGGGGAGTGGGAGTTCTACGGCATCCCCCTGGACATCTCCCGGGACGTGCTGATCCCCCGGCTGGACACCGAGGTGCTGGCCGAGCGGGGCATCCTGAAGGCCCGGGAGTCGGGAGAGGGGGCGCGGGTGCTGGACCTGTGCGCCGGCAGCGGCTGCGTGGGGCTGGCTATCGCCGCCAACGCGCCCCAGTGCCGGGTGGTGCTGGGGGAGCTGTCCGAGGGGGCCCTGCGGGTGTGCAAGCAGAACGTCCGCCGCAACGAGCTGAACGCCCGGGTGACCTGCCTGTCGGTGGACGCCCTGGAGCCCCCCAGCTCCACTCTGTGGGACTTTGACGCCATCGTGTGCAATCCCCCCTACATCCCCTCCGGGGACATCGCCGGCCTGGACGTGTCGGTGAAGGACTTCGAGCCCCACATGGCCCTGGACGGGGGGGAGGACGGCCTGGACTTCTACCGGGTCATCGCCCCCAAGTGGAAGTCCGCCCTGCGGCTGGGGGGCACCCTGTTCTTCGAGGTGGGCATCGGTCAGGCCGCTGCCGTGGAGGACATCCTGGCCCGCAGCGGCTATGAGGACATCAAGACCACCGCCGACACCCAGGGCATCTGGCGGGTGGTGGAGGGGACCGCGAATAATTGAGAGTTGAGAGGGAAGAGTGGAGAGTTTAGATAGGAGATAGGAGTTAGAGTTAGGAATGAGGAGTTAGGAATTAGGAATTGAGAATTGAAAATTGAGAATTGAGAATTTTTGGGGGATGGATCACCTGCGTGGGGCGCGACGACCCGGCGCGCCCTGCCTTCCCCCCACAGGGGGGAAGGTGGCCCGCAGGGCCGGATGAGGGGGCGACCTGCCCGCCGCCTTGTAAAGGCGCCCAGTGTGCGCCCGTCCAGCCTTCCCCTTTAGGGGAAGGTGCCCCCAAAGGGGGCGGATGAGGGGAGCGTTCGTCTGAGAACGGAATCCCCCCGGCCCTTCGGGCCACCCCCCTTTCACAAGGGGGGCGCTCCTCCTCCAATGTCCGCCGTGGTCGGACATTACAATTCCTCATTCCTAATCTAATTAAAAAAGTCCGGTTTACCGGACACATCAAAGCGTAATTTATTGGACACAACAGGCCGCCTCGGGCGGCCGTCCGCAAAGGAGAGCTGAGAACTATGCCAACCAAGAGACCTGTGGTGGAGGCGGCCACCCCCGCCTCGGACAAGAAGAGAGCCCTGGAGACCGCCATGGCCCAGATCGAGCGGACCTACGGCAAGGGCTCCATCATGCGCCTGGGGGAGAACGCCGGCATTGTGGTGGACGCCATCCCCACCGGCTCCCTGTCCCTGGACATCGCCCTGGGCATCGGCGGAGTGCCCCGGGGCCGTATCATCGAGATCTACGGCCCCGAGTCCTCCGGCAAGACCACCCTGGCCCTGCACATCGTGGCCGAGGCCCAGAAGCGGGGGGG
>CALWYA010000135.1 GCA_944385645.1 uncultured Oscillospiraceae bacterium | reverse complement strand
AGGCCAGACGGAGGGAGAGAGCTGGCGGCCACATGGGGCCGCCCCTACGGCGGCGGGGGCAAGCCCCCGCCCTACACGGCTTCCCCCTCCAAGGGGGAAGCTGTCAGCCGTCAGGCTGACTGATGAGGGTGCCCACGGGGATGATGGTCGGTTCTTCCCTCTGCCCCCTCATCCGGCCCTTCGGGCCACCTTCCCCCCTGTGGGGGGAAGGCAAGGCGCGCCGGGGTCGCGGCCCAGGCCGGCCTCTCTTGGCCCTTCGGGCCAATTCACCTTCTCGCGCCCCACGCAGGCGGCCCGTTTCTGCCCGTAGGGGCGGACCTGTGTGTCCGCCCCCTCGTTCTGGGCGCACATATCGGTGCGCCCCTACCGGGCGGCGGGAGGGCCGGCGCGGAGGCAAAGGCTTCCCCCAGAGAACAGCAAAGAGCCGCCGAAGGCGGCGGCCCCTGCGGGTGGAAACGGATTGAAATTTTCGTGGGGGTGGGGCTGTCTCTCACTGGGCGCCCGGGCCGGGTTCTCCCCGGTCAATGGCGTCAATGGCCCGGAAGACCAGCTCCCGATGCTCCTCCGCCGGCACCCGGAGGCGGGCGGAGTTGGCCCCCAGCCCCACAAAGGCGGTGCCGGACACCACCTTGATCAGAAAGGCGTCAAAGAGCCGTTTCAGGTCCACCGACGGGTCCTCGTGGGTGAGCAGAAGGATGGGGGTCTCGGGACAGGTGTAGGAGACGGACAGGTGGGACCAGGTCCGCTCCAGGAAGGGGGCCTTGCACTGGGCGGTGATGGCCCGGGTCCGCTCCAGGAAGCCCCTGTCCTCCAGGGCGGCCTGGGCCACCAGCCGGGAGGGGGTGGAGCAGATATAGGGGTGGGTGATGTTGTCCAGGGGGACCCGCAGCTGCTCGGGCAGGACGCCGTAGCCCGCCCGGATGCCCGCCAGACCGTGGGCCTTGGAGAAGCTGCGCAGCACCACCAGGTTGTCATAGCTGCCGGTGAGGGTGATGGCCGACTGTTCCCGGGGCAGATAGTCCCCATAGGCCTCGTCCACAATGATGGGGGTGGACAGCTCCGCCGCCCGGCGGACCAGGGCCTCCACCTCCTCCAGGGGGACGGCCTGTCCGGTGGGGTTGTTGGGGGTGTCCAGATAGATCAGCTTGTGGCTGCCGTCCATCCTCCGGAGCATCTCCCCGGTGTCCAGCCGGAACTTCTGCTCGGGCCGCAGGGGGACAAAGTCATACTCCGCCCCCCACATGCCCACGTCGCTGGCCAGCTCCGCATAGCAGGGGCCGGGGCCCAGCACCTTGTCCCCCGGCTCCAGGAACAGCCGGCAGGTGTCGTACAGCAGACTCTGGGAGCCCTCCCCGGGGAAGATCCGGGGCAGGGGCAGCTCCACCAGATCGGCCCAGTATCGGGCCACCACCTCCTTCATCTCCACCGTGTGGGGGTAGGTCTGGGCGGCGGACCAGGGCAGAGCGGCCAGAGCCCGGCGGGCCTGCTCCGAGACGGTGAGGATATTCACCCCGTCTCCGCAGTCCACCAGATACTGGTCCTCCGGTCCCTCCACCGCGTAGCTGGTCTTCAGGCGGCTTTTGATATACGGTTTCACCGGCAGTTCCATGGCGCGCGCATCCTCTCTTCTCCGGAAAATCCGGGTGGTTTGTCTCCATTGTAGCGGCAAACTGTCGATAAACTGTCGCAGAACAGAAAAAAACAGCCGGCATCCGGCTGTTTTTTCCACACTCAGCGGGTCAAAAGCTTTTTCATGCCCTCCTCCAGGCCGTCCACAGTCAGGGGGAACATGGGGAACTCCCGGGCGATGCGGTCGTAGGTCTCCGACCAGTAATAGCCCCACTGGGGCCGGCGGCTGGGGTTGAGCCAGATGCTGTGCCGGAAGCGGCCCTTCAGCAGCCGCAGCCAGTCCATGCCGCACTGGGGGCCGTCGTCCCCCCGGCTGTACCAGCCCCCCATGAGCTCATAGGGGGCCATCTGGGCGTCCCCCACGAAGATGGTCTTATAGTCCCCGGGGAGGTTGGACAGCACCCAGCTGGTGGGGACGCTGTTCCGGGACAGGAGCAGGGGGTCCCGGTAGAGCCGGGCATAGGGGCAGTTGTGGAAGTAAAAGACCTGCAGGTCCTTGAAGTGGCCCGACTTGCTCACCGCCTGGAACAGGGCGGAGCACAGGTGGCTGTAATAGTCCATGGAGCCCCCCGAGTCCATGAGCAGCAGCACCTTCACCGTGTTCTCCCGGGGCCGCTTGTAGCGCACCTTCAGCACCCCGCCGTTGTCGGCGGTGTCCTTGATGGTGTTGTCCACGTCGAACTCGGTGGGGGGGAGGTCCACCAGGCCGGAGAACTGCCGCAGCCGCCGCAGGGCCACCTGGAACTGCCGGGTGTCCAGGGTGTTGTCCTGGCGAAAGTCCCGGAACCGCCGCTCCCCGGCCACCCGGAAGGCCCGGCGGTGCATGCTCTCGCCCCCCACCCGGATACCCTTGGGGGAGTTGCCGCTGTTGCCGAACATAGACATGCCGTGGGTGCCCACCCAATAGCTGCCCCCGTTGTGCTCCTCGGTCTGCTCGGCCATGCGCTCCTTCAGCATCCGCTCGATCTCCTCCTCGGAGAAGCCCAGGTTTTTCAGGGCCTGGGCCTCATCCCAGGAGGCATAGTCGGAGAGGACGTCGGGCTTGTCCAGCCAGTCCAGCAGCTCCTGGGACACCTCCTGCTGAAAGGGCACGTCCTTGAAGTACTCCAGGAAGGAGCGGTCGAAGGCGTCGAAGTCGGCCTCGCTCTTCACCAGCAGGCAGCGGCACAGGTGATAGAAGCCGGTGAAGCTGGCCCCGTGGAGCCCCTTGTGGAGGGCCTCCATCAGGGCCATCCACTCGGTGAGGGAGACGTTCAGCCCGTTGCGCCGCAGCAGGTACAGGAAGTCCTCGAACATGTTTTGTCTGGCGCGCGCGCGTTCCATGGGCCGCCCTCCTCTCCCTCGGTGTCAGCATCGGACCGCCCCCGCGGGGCGGGCGGCCCGGACAAACAAATCAGCTTGGCAGAAAAATTGTACCGTCTTTCCCGGCCAAATGCAAGTTGAAATTTTCCACAGCCGGGCGGGACAGCCGGGGCGGCCGTCTCGGCCCGCCGCCCGCGATGCCAAGTTTTCTAAAAATTTTGCCAAGTATACTTGACAACAAAAGCCCCCTGTGCTATCCTGTGGCCAAGGGGGGAGGCCGCAGCCGGGCCGCCCGCCCAACGGAGCAAAGGAGTTTTCCACATGGATAAGAATGAAATTTTGGAAAAGAGCCGGAAGGAAAATCGGGACCAGGACGAGCGGGAAAAGACCGTCCGCATCCAGGGGGAGTCCTTCAGTCTGATCTTCGTGTTCGCCGTGGGGCTGGCTCTGACCAGCTACAAGTTGTGGCGGGGACTGCCCGTGGGGGACATCCTGGCCATGTTCTGGGCCTGCTCCCTGGGGTGCAGCCTGTACAAGGCGGTCAACCTGCGGCAGAAAAGTCAGGCGGGGATCGCAATTTTCTGTCTTGTCATGGTGGTGTTTAATCTGGTCCGGTTCCTAACACAGGGGTGGTAATATGGACAAGAAGGAAATTTTGGAAAAGAGCCGGAACGACAACAAAAATCAGGACGAGCGGGAGCGGTCTGTTCTCTCCAAGAGTCCCTATTTCGGTCTGATGGCCCTGTTCACTGTCTCGACTATCCTGGCCTTTTACCGCAAATTTGGCCTCTCCGGCGCCTCCATCTCCGATCTGCTCGCCCTGGACTGCGCCGCGCTGTTCGGCATGCACCTATATCTGGCCGTGCGGCTCAAGCGGCTCCGGATCGTCTGGGCCCTGCTTGCCCTGGGCTTTCTGGTCCTGACAATTCTGCAGCTGGCGGACTATATGACACAGGGATGGTGAGGACATGGACGACCAGCTGATCCTGAAAAACCGGCTGAAGGTGGCCCGGGCGGAGAAAAACCTCTCCCAGGGGGACCTGGCCAAGCTGGTGGGCGTGTCCCGGCAGACCATCAGCTCCATCGAGACGGGGCAGTTCAACCCCACGGCTAAGCTGGCCTTGGTGCTGTGCATCGCCCTGGACAAGAAGTTCGAGGAGCTGTTCTACTTCGACTGAGCAACAGGGGGCCGGCGCGTTTGCGCCGGCCCCTGCTCTTATTTGTATTTCTGGCTCTCCGCCACGGCCAGCTGGTCGCAGCGGTTGTTGTAGGGGTTTTCCGCGTGGCCCTTCACCCAGTGGAGCTTCACCGTGTGGTAGTCGCACAGGTCCAGCAGCCGCCCCCACAGGTCCGGGTTCAGGGCGGGCTTCTTGTCCGACTTCACCCAGCCCCGGGCCCGCCACCCCTTGGCCCAGCCCTTGTCCAGCCCGTCGATGACGTACTTGCTGTCCGAGTAGAGCTCCACGGTACAGGGCTCCTTCAGGGCCTCCAGGGCGGTGATCACTCCGGTGAGCTCCATGCGGTTGTTGGTGGTCCGGGCCTCGCCCCCGGACAGCTCCTTTTTATGGGGGCCGTACATCAGGATGGCCCCCCAGCCCCCGGGGCCCGGGTTGCCCGAGCAGGCCCCGTCGGTGTAGATGGTAACGGTTTTCATGTTCCTCCTAACGCCGTCCCCCGGGGGAAGACGTTTCGCTCTTAC
>CALWYA010000134.1 GCA_944385645.1 uncultured Oscillospiraceae bacterium | reverse complement strand
ATGAAGCCGGAGGCTGACAGGCCGCCCGGCCGTTTTTCACGGTTTTTCGCAAGGAAAATCCTATCACAAAATGGGAGAAAATGCAACGGGATTTGTGGGCCGCCTGGCCGGACGGGGGGTCACGGGCGCCCCACGCCGGTGAACAGCGCCGCCAGCTCCGCCGCGCTCTCCCGCATCCCCCGGCGGAACCACACCTCCACCCAGCCGTACAGGCTGTACGCCGCAAAGGCGGAGGCGTAGGCGGCCTTGGCCTCCTGGTCGGGGCGGAAGCCGCACAGCTCCAGGATCACGTCCTTCATCAGGGAGACCAGCCCCCGCTCATGCAGCAGGGCGTAGAAGTCCCGGTGCTCCTCGAAGTGGGTGAACAGGGCGAAGATCAGCTGGTCCAGAGGGGTTCCGTCCCCCAGCCGGCCCGTCCAGTCTTTGAACAGGTGGTAGACCCGGGTGCGCAGGATGTCCTCCTTCTCCTGATAGTTCCGGTAGAAGGAGGTGCGGCCCACTCCGGCCCTGTCGCACAGCTCACTGACCGAGATGTCCGCCAGGGGCTTCTCCTCCAGCAGTTCCAACAGAGCCCCAGTGAGCCGCTCCACCACGTAGGCGTTGCGCCCCTCGTTGCTCATGGGTGATACAGTTTTCGCATTTTGTTCCATTTTGATCGCTCCTGTTGACAAACGGGCAATTTGATGATACATTCGTTTCGCCGTTACAAGTGTAACATCATTGTATGTCAAAACAAAATTCTTGTCAAGGAGAAAGTCGAAATGACGTTATTGCAAAAGCGCCTGCTGATTTTATTGCTGGTCGTCCTGGTGGCCGCCGTGCTGAGCCGGCTGGCGGTGCGGGGAGTGCTCAACCTGCTGCTGGGGGGCACCCTGTTCGGGGGGAACTTCCTGTGAGCAAGACCAAGACGAGAAAGAAGGGGCGGCTCATGTGGGGACTGATCTATGTGGGGGCGTTTCTGGTGACCTTTATCGCCTCCGCCGCCTTTAAGCTCACCTGGGACCCCCTGGGGGAGAAATATTCCGTCCAGTGGGACGACAGCGTGGGTGCCATGTATACCGATCTGTCTTACGGGGAGGGGGAGGCCAACAAATTCGACCTCTACCTGCCGGAGGACGATGCCAAAGAGACCTACGGCCTGGTGGTCTACCTCCACGCCGGGGGCTTCACCTCCGGGGATAAGTCGGGCGACGCCGGGATGCTCCAGTGGCTGTGTTCCAAGGGCTACGTGGCCGCCGGCATCAACTACACCCTGTTTGGCGAAGAGCACCCCGAGGCCAACGTGTACACCCAGTCGGTGGAGATCCGGGACAGCATCCCCTATGTCCTGGCGGCGGCAGCGGAGCGGGGCTACCAGATCGACCGGATGGCAATTTCCGGCGGCTCCGCCGGCCACACCCTGGCCATGCTGTACGCCTACCGGGACGGGCCCAATTCCCCCGTGCCCGTGAAGCTGACCTTCGGGGCGATGGGGCCCTCCTGCTTCTACCCGGAGGACTGGGGCTGCTTCGGCCTGGATCAGGGCACTGAGGAGAGCAATGCAGCCGCCGCGGCCATGTTCGGCCTGATGGCGGGGGAGACCATCCCCCCGGAGAGGATCGGCACCCCGGAATATGATGAGGCGGTGAAAAACATCTCTGCCGTCTCCTGGATCGACGAGAACAGCCCGCCCACCGTGTGCGCCTATGGGGCCCACGACAAGGTGCAGGCCTTCCCGGCCTCAAAGCGGCTGGCCGCCGCCCTGGAGGAGCACGGCGTGCCCCACGAGTACATCGTCTTCCCCCACTCGGGCCACGGGCTCCAGAACGACAACAAGCTGTACGCGCTGTACATGGAAAAATTAGTAGAGTATCTGGACAAGTATATGGGGGAGTGAGATGAAAAACGTGATCCTGACTGTATTAAAAGTAATCGGCGTCGTCCTCCTGGTCCTGATCGTCCTGATCGCCGCTCTCCTGTTCTGGCTGTCCCGGCGGCCCTTCGTGCCTAACAGCTACACGAAAACCGTGGAGACCGGCGGGACCATCGAGGCCAGGTACCTGGCCATGGGGCCCTATGCGGTCAAACAGGGGAAGGTCGAGGCCCCGGAGGACTGGAAGGAATTTGTGGCCTATTACCCGGCGGAGCTGGAGGACAGTGAAGAACAGTGGCCCGCCGTGGTCTTCGTCAACGGCACGGGGGTGTACGCCTCCAAGTACCCAGCCCTGTTCCGGCACCTGGCCTCCTGGGGCTTCATCGTCCTGGGCAACGAGGATCCCGGCACCTTCTCCGGCGACTCCGCCGACGCCACCCTGGCCTGGCTGTTGGAGGAGAACGAAGACCCGGACAGCGTGTTCTATCAGAGGGTGGACACGGACCACCTGGGCCTGTCCGGCCACTCCCAGGGGGGCGTGGGGGTGTTCAACGCCGTGAATGAACAGCCCCACGGCGGGATGTACGCCTGCGCTGTGAGCCTGTCCCCCACCCAGGAGGACTGGGCGGAGGCGTTGAAGATCCCCTATGACCCATCTCAGACCGCCATCCCCACCCTTGTGCTGGCGGGGACGAAAAACGACGTCATCACCCCCGAGGGGATGGAGCGCCTGTATGCCAAGCTGGCCGGCCCCAAGGCCATGGCTCTGCGGGTCGACACGGACCACGGCCAGATGCTGTACAGCGGGGACGGCTACGTCACCGCCTGGCTGATGTACTGGCTCCGGGGGGATGAGGCGGCCGGACAAGCCTTCTTCGGTCCGGAGGCCGAGCTGCCGGACAATCCCCTGTGGCAGGGCGGAGCGGTCAGCACGAGTAGCACAGGAGGGCGCCTGACCGCAGGTCAGACGCCCTTTGTCAATAGAGTTTTGATTTACCAGAAAGGCCACCCGCCCTCCCGGGCGGCAACCACATCCAGGGCGCCGTCCAGTAACTCGGCGGCCTGGCCCAGGGTGAGGGCCTGGGACAGCTGGGCAGTTCCGGTATCTCCGGCGGGGAGGACCCCGGAGGCGGACAGATTGGCGGCGGCCTGGGCGGCCCAGTGGTCCGCCCCCTCGGGGGAGAACACCTCCACGGGCACGTCAGCAATGTCCAGCAGGTTGTTGAGCATCACCGTGGCCTCTCCCCGGGTGACGGTCTGGTCCGCCCCGAAGACGGGGTCGCCACTCTCGTCCCGGGAGCCCTGGATGGCCCCGGCCATGAGAGCGCCAGATACCGCCCCCTTGGCCCAGGCGGGGATAGAGGCGTCGTCGGCGAAGCCGGTGAGAGTGACCCCCTTCAGCGCCTCCACCCCGGCGGCCTCCATGGCCATGGTCAGGAACTGGGCCCGGCTGACCGGCTGGTCCGGGTCGAAGAAATAGCTGTCCCCCAGCCGGCGGCCCACATAGATGCTCTCCTCGGCCAGGCGAATGGCCGCCTTGTGGGCGGGGTCGCCCTCCAGATCGGCGTAGGTCACCGAGGTGCCCGGCTTCTCGATGCGCAGGGAGACGGTGGCCTCGGGGGAGATATTGCCCGCCGAGTCGATGGCCACGTAGGTGAAGCGGTCCTTCCCCGTCTTGTTCTCATAGGGGGTGTAGACGAAGCGGCTGGACCCGTCCTCCGCCAGAGTCACCGCCCCCCGGGCGGGGGTGGAGGTGAGCTGGAAGGTGAGGGGGTCGCCGGCGGTGTCCACCGCGTCGAAATAGCCGGTGAGGGCCACGTTCTTGTAGGTGGTCAGCTCCATGTCCCGGGCCACCGGGGGCTGTTTCTCCTCCGTAAGGAGATAGAGGGTGACGGTGACCTCTGCCCCCTGCTGCCCGGAGGCGAAGGTGGGCAGGAAGGTGAAGCTGGCCGTTTCGGCGGCGGGGCTCTGGGCGATCTGGAACCGCAGACCGGACAGGGCGGAGTTCTCCACAGTGCTGCCGGGGGAGAGGGGCAGCCCCCCCACCGTCAGCTGGCCCGTCCCGGGGTCGGGGAGGGTCTGGATGGTGATGCCGGCCAGGTCGTCCGCGTCCCCGCCCCGGGGAGAGAAGTCCTCCGCCGTGAAGGAGATGGCCGTGCCCACCAGGCCGTTTTTGGAGAAGTCGTCCACCGTGAGGACGGCGGGCTCCCGGTCCCAGAAGAAGGCGGAGGCGGGCAGCGTGAGGGAGAGGAGAAGAACGGCGGCCAGAAACACCCGGGCCGCCGGACGGAATGTGCGGTTCATGGGATACCTCCTGTTCTGTGTGATGTATCCCTAGTGTGAACCGCCCCGGAAAAAATATGCGGACTGTAAAGAAGCGGCCGCCGGCGGAGTGCCGGCGGCCGCGTAGCTTGTGGACAAAAGCTCAGTTGAGCAGAATCCGGCTGAGCCCAGGCGGGGGAGCTCGAGGGGGCGGCAGCCCGCCTCGAATGGGACTGAATCCACCGTAAGCCTTGCCGCACAAGGCTTACGGCGAGCGCAGCGAGGACTTTTGCGCCGCACGGCGGCGCAAAAGTAACGGGATTTTTCAGGCCGCCGGCAGAGTGCCGGCGGCCGCTTGCCGCTTCAATTCACGCGAACATGGGGGAGGAGAAGTACCGGTCCCCCGAGTCGGGGAGGATGGCCACAATGGTCTTGCCGGCGTTTTCCTCCCGGCTGGCCAGCTGTCCGGCGGCCCACAGGGCGGCGCCGGAGGAGATGCCCACCAGGATACCCTCCC
>CALWYA010000133.1 GCA_944385645.1 uncultured Oscillospiraceae bacterium | reverse complement strand
CTTGGGCACGTTCTCCAGGTCCAGGGTGGTCACCTGGAACATCTCGCCGGCACCCTCGCAGTCGCTGGCGGTGATGAGGGGGGTCTGGACATAGACGAAGCCCCGGTCCTGGAAGAAGCAGTGGACGGCGTGGGCGGCCACCGAGCGCACCCGGAAGGCGGCGGAGAACAGGTTGGTCCGGGGCCGCAGGTGCTGGATGGTGCGCAGGAACTCCACGCTGTGGCGCTTCTTCTGCAGGGGGTAGTCGGGGGCGGAGGGGCCCTCCACCGCGACGGAGGACGCCTTGATCTCCAGGGGCTGCTTGGCCTGGGGAGTGAGCACCACCGTTCCGGTGACGATGAGGGAGGCCCCCACGTTCTGCCCGGCGATCTCCTTATAGTTGTCCAGGGCGTTGGCGTCCAGGACGATCTGCAGATTCTTGAAGCAGGAGCCGTCGTTGAGCTCCACGAAGCCGAAGCCCTTCATATCCCGGATGGTGCGGGCCCAGCCGCACACGGTGACGGTCTGCCCGCCCAGCCGCTCCTGGTCGGCAAAGACGGAGGCGATGGTGGTGCGTTCCATAGTCGATCCTCTCCAAATTCAGAAACTTGGGGCCCGAAAGGGCCCGGTGCGGTCCATTATAATGCCTTTTGCCCCGCTTGGCAAGTGTTCCCGGCCATTTCCGGCGAAATTCGGGGTCCGCTCCCGCCCAGTCACCGAAAACCGCCGGGGCGGGGGCGAAAATTTAAGGGAAATTGACGGTTTTCTTTTTTTCAGCTCCGTGCTAAACTTTACTGGTCTAAAGTTATGAGCCCGCCCTCCGGGGCGGGGAGACAGGAGGACAGGCATGAACGTGGGCATCGTGGGCCTGGGGCTGATCGGCGGCTCCATGGCCCGGAGCATCAAAGAGCGCACCGGACACCGGGTGTACGGCGTCGACCTGGACGGGGAGACCATGTCCATGGCCCGGCTGTGCGGGGCCATCGACGGGGCGCTGGACGAGAGGACCCTCCCCCAGTGCCGGCTGGTGCTGCTGGCCGTCCGGCCGGGGGCGGCGGTCCAATGGGCCCGGGAGCACGCCGGGGCCCTGTCCCCCTCGGCCGTCCTGGTGGACCTGTGCGGGGTGAAGCGGGCGGTGGTGTCCGCTCTGACCCCCCTGGCCCGGGAACACGGCTTTGCCTATGTGGGAGGGCACCCCATGGCGGGGAGGGAGCGGGGTGGCTTCGTCTCGTCCACGGCGGACCTGTATGTGGGGGCCTCCATGATCCTCACCCCCGACCCGGACACCCCGGAGCAGGTGCTGGACCTGCTGCGGGCCTTCTTCCTGGACCTGGGCTTCGCCGGCATCACCCTGTCCGACCCGGAGGAGCACGACCGGATCATCGCCTTCACCTCCCAGCTGGCCCACATCGTGTCCAGCTCCTATGTGAAGTCCCCCGAGGCCCGGCGCCGCCGGGGCTTCTCCGCCGGCAGCTTCCAGGACATGACCCGGGTGGCCCGGCTGGACGAGGACATGTGGACCGAGCTGTTCCTGGACGACGCCGACTTCCTGCTCCGGGAGCTGGACGAGCTGATGCTCCACCTGGACGAGTATGCCCAGGCCCTCCGGGCCCGGGACGCCGGCCGGCTCCGGGACCTGCTCCGGGACGGCCGGGAGAAGAAAATGGCCGCCGGGGGCTGCTGAGCGGCACCGCGTCCCAGACAGGGATAGGGCGGACACACAGGTCCGCCCCTACGGGTGGACGACGGCACGTCTGAAGAGAGAATATATGGGGCCCCCGCCGAAGCCCAGCGGCGACAGCCGTGGGTTCGGTGGGGAGAGTCGGAGCAGCGCAATGAGCGAGCTTTCGCCGTCAGGCGGAAGCGAGGGATATGGAGCTTGCGACGACGAAGGGGCGGCCCCATGCGGCCGCCTGCGGGCGCACCATGTGCGCCCCTACGGAAAATGCGATACCGTAGGGCGGGGACTGCCCCCGCCGCCCGGAGGCGGCGAAACTCTCCTGCCCCCGTCCCGCCCGCAGGCGAAGATCTCCCTTCCTCTGCGGAGATGGAAACAAAAAATCAGGATGACCACAAAACCAATGGAGGCATCGACCATGGACCTTTCCGAAATCAGAACACAGATCGACCAGGTGGACGACCAGCTCCTGGACCTGTTTTTGCAGCGCATGGACCTGGCGGAGGCGGTGGCCGCCTATAAGAACGAGCACCACCTGCCCATCCTGAACCGGGGCCGGGAGCGGGAGATCCTGGCCTGGGCGGCCAAGCGGTCAGGGGACCGGGAGCGGTACACCCACCACCTGTTCACCACCCTGTTCCAGCTGGCCCGGGCCCGGCAGGCGGAGCTGCTCTCCGCCCCCACCCAGGTGGAGGGGCTGGTGCGGGAGGCCCTGGCCGCCGGAGAGGCGGTCTTCCCCCAGACGGGCACGGTGGCCTGCCAGGGGGTGGAGGGGGCCAACTCCCAGACCGCCTGCGACCGGCTGCTCCCCCGGGGGGAGATCGTCTATGAGAAGACCTTCGAGGCGGTGGCCGAGGCGGTGGAGTCGGGCAAGTGCCGCTTCGGGGTGCTCCCCTTCGAGAACAGCTCCAACGGCTCGGTGCGGGCGGCCTATGAGCTGCTCCAGGACCACAGGCTGTGGGTGGCCCGGACGGTGCGGCTGTGCATCCGCCATGAGCTGCTGGCCCTGCCCGGGGCCCGGCTGGAGGACATCCGGGAGATCTACTCCCACGAGCAGGCCATCGGCCAGTGCAGCCGCTTCCTCCACGGCCTGCAGGGGGTGAAGGTCATCCCCTGCGGCAACACCGCCATGGCCGCCCAGAAGGTGGCTGAGTGCGGCAGCCCCCACATCGCCGCCATCTCCTCCCACCCCTGCGCCGCCCTGTACGGCCTGAAGCCCCTGCGGGACGACATCCAGAACAGTGACAACAACTACACCCGCTTCTTCTGCGTCACCCGGCAGCCGGTCATCTACCCCGGGGCCAACCGGATCAGCCTGATCCTGGCCTGTGACAACCAGCCGGGTGCCCTGTACGACATCCTGGCCAAGCTGGCCGCCCTGGGCATCAACATGACCAAGCTGGAGAGCTGCCCGGTGACCGGCCGAAACTTCGAGTATATCTTCTTCCTGGAGATGGAGGCCAGCGTGCTGGAGCCGGGGGTGCTGCCCATGCTGGAGTCCCTGGAGCGGGAGTGCGAGGGCTTCCACTTCCTGGGCAACTACGCGGAGATCTGAGCCCCTTCCCGGCCCGCCCGGCCCCCCGGGCGGGCGATTTGCTGTCCCCGGGCAAAAATGGGTTGCCCGGGGGCGGGACGGGTCGTATAATGGAGAAAAACGGACCGCCCCGGCAGCGGGGGCGGAGAAGGAGCGCGCAGTATGGTGACCTTTGACCCGGAGCACTACCCGTATTTTTCCCGGCGGAATGTGGTGTACGCCCGGCGGGCCATGGCCTGCACCTCGGTGCCCCAGGGGGCCCAGATCGGCCTGGACGTGATGAAGGCGGGGGGCAACGCGGTGGACGCGGCGGTGGCCATGGCCGCCGCCATGCCCATCCTGGAGCCCACCGGAAACGGCCTGGGCAGCGACTGCTTCGCCTTGGTGTGGATCGAGAAAGAGAAGAAGCTCTACGGCCTCAACGCCAGCGGCACCGCCCCCGCCGCCCTGAGCGCGGCGAAGGTCCGGGCCATGGGCTTCCGGGAGATGCCCAGGGAGGGCTGGCTGCCCACCATGGTGCCCGGGGCCCCGGCGGGCTGGGCCGCGCTGAACCGCCGCTTCGGGACCAGGCCTCTGGCCCAGCTCTTCGCCCCGGCCGTGGACTTCGCCCGGGAGGGGGCCCCGGTGGCGGTGAACGTGGCCCGCCAGTGGCGGCGGGACGTGGAGCGGCTCCGGCCCGCCCGGAAGAAGGCCCCAGCCCCCCACGCCTACTGGTGGGAGAAATTCACCCGGGATGGCGCCCCCTATGGGGCGGGGGAGCTGTTCCGGTGGCCGGAGTACGCCGACACCCTGGAGGAGCTGGCCGCCACCGGCTGTGAGAGCTATTACCGGGGCTCCCTCATGGAGCGGATCGTGGCCTTCAGCCGCCAGACCGGCGGCTGGTTCACCGAGGAGGACTTCCAAAGCTACGCCCCCCTGTGGGCCGAGCCCATCACCACCGACTACCGGGACTATACCGTGTGCGAGATGCCCCCCAACGGCCACGGCATCACCGCCCTCATGGCCCTGAATATCCTCCGGGGGCTGGAGCTGCCGGCGGAGCGGGAGGACGCCCGGACCTACCACCTCATCGCCGAGGCCATCAAGCTGGCCTATGCCGACACCAGGACCTATGTGGCCGACCCCCGGTACATGCGGACCCGGGTGGCCGACCTGCTCAGCGAGGAATACGCCGCCCGGCGGCGGGCGCTGATCTCGGACCGGGCGCTGGAGCCTGAGACGGGGGACCCCTCCTGCGGGGGCACCATCTACCTGTGCACCGCCGACCCCCAGGGGAACATGGTCTCCTTCATCCAGAGCAACTACACCACCTTCGGCGCGGGGGTGGCCATCCCCGGGACGGGCATCTCCCTGCAGAACCGGGGGGCCAACTTCTCCCTGGACGAGGACAGCGACAACTGCCTGGCCGGGGGCAAGCGCTCCTACCACACCATCATCCCCGGCTTTTTGATGAAGGACGG
>CALWYA010000132.1 GCA_944385645.1 uncultured Oscillospiraceae bacterium | reverse complement strand
CAGAACTCCTCGGCGCTCCCCCCGCCGTAGTCCAGGGCGTCCGGCAGATAGTACACCCCGGCGGACAGGAGAAAGAGGGGCAGGGCGCAGGCGCACAGCAGGGCGGGGACGGGCTCGCTCCCCAGACACAGCGCCAGCCGATACACCCCGTACAGGGTGAGGGCCAGAGACAGGCCCTGGAGGCAGAAGACCCCGGCAAATCCTCCCGGGTCCAGGGCGGCCCCCAGGGCGTAGACGGCGTAGAGCAGGGGGCCCTTGTGGTCGAACAGGTCCCGGTAGGGGACCGCCCCGGCCAGCAGGCCCCGGCCCATGGTCAGATAGGTGTTGGCGTCGGTCCAGTCGTGGAAGGCGTAGAGGGGGGAGGTCCCGGAACACGGCAGAAGGACCAGCGCGGACCAGAGCAGCAGCGCCAGGGCGGGCCTCCGGAGACGGGCGGTCATGGGCGCTCCCTCCCGCCGAAAAGGGGGATGGTCCGGCGCAGCCGGCGGAAGTCCCCCAGGGCTCCCAGCCCCAGCCGGACGATCTGGGGCAGGCGGATGTGGTTGTGCCCGCCCTGCCGGGGGAGAAAGGTGATGTTGGGAAAGCGGCCGGGGAGGCCGCTCTTTCGGTAGAGCGCGGCCAGCAGGGCGTTGGGCAGGGGGAAGTCCTCCGGCACCCAGGGGAGCAGGCGGGCCAGACTGCCCGCCTCCATCAGGCGGAAGGGCGTGTTGGCATCGGGGAGCCACGTCCCGAAGGAGCACAGCAGGACCAGCCGCAGGCCCAGGCTGACCAGGGACCGGCCCGCGCCGTCCCGCCGGCGCCGCCGGCGGCCGATCTGATAGGCGTAGCGGCGGCGGTCGGCCCAGAGGGGCCAAAATTCCTCCGGCCGGGTCTGCCCGTCCGAGTCGGTCTGGAACACATAGTCCGCGCCCCCCTCCAGGGCCAGCCGGTACCCCAGCCGGACGGCGGGACCGTGTCCGCCGTTGGGCTTGGTGTGGACCAGCAGCCGGGGCAGCTCCGGCTGGAGCCGACGCAGGATGGCCGGGGTCTCGTCCCGGCTCCCGTCGTCCACCACCAGCAGGCGGCTGCCGCCTCCCACTGTCTGGGCCACCTGGTGCCAGGCCCGGACCACGGACGCGAGGTTGGCCGCCTCGTTATAGGCGGGGATGACGATGTACAGCTTATCCATCTCTGTCCTCCTCCTGGGCCGGCCCGAAGGTGACCCGCCGGTTGAGCCCGAACTGGACCGCCGCGGCCAGGCAGATCCCCGGCAGCTTGGCCGCCAGAGGGGCCAGCCCCAGCGCAAGGCCGGCCCACAGCACCGCCTGGGACAGGGCCAGCCCCAACAGGCCCACGGCGTAAAAGCGCAGCAGCCGGCGGGCCGTCCGGTCCCGCCGGGCAAAGGTGAACCGCCGGTTGAGCAGAAAGCTGGTGAGAATCCCCAGGTGGACGCTGACCGGGTTGGCCAGCCAGGGGCGCCAGCCCAGCGCGGCGGTGAGCAGCTGAAACAGGGCCGCGTCCAGCCCGGCGGACAGGGCGCCGATGGCACCGTAGGACGCGGCCTGCCGGACCAGCGGGGCCGCGCGGCCCGGAGAGGGGCGGGAACGATGAACTCCCATGGGCAGGACCTCCGATCTGCTTGGTTACACGATCCGCCCGGGGAAAAAGTTGAGCGGGGCGGAACAGCTCGGGCGGCTGGGACAAGTGGGAGCCCGCCCTGTCTCTGACAGGGCGGGCTCCCAAAAATTTTATTTTCGATTCCATCAACTTTTCCCCCGGCCCGATCGTGTGTACAATGAGGACAGACAGGAAGGAGGCGTTTTCGGTGGGATACGCGCTGACGGCGGAGGAGGCGGCCGCCCTCTACCGCCGGCATGTGGGGATGGTCTATCAGATCTGCCTGATGCTGTTGAAAAACGTACCCGACGCGGAGGACGCCGCCCAGACCGTCTTCCGCAAGGCGATGGAGCGCAGAGAGCCCTTTCGTGATCCGGAGCATGAGAAGGCCTGGCTCATCGTCACCGCGAAAAATGAGTGCCGGGACCAGCTGAAGCACTGGTGGCGGACCCGCCGGGCGGGAGAGGAGTCCCTGCGGGCCCTGTCCTGCCCGCCCCCGGAGGGGGACGACCTGCGGGAGCAGATCTGGGCCCTGCCGGAGAAGTACCGGCTGGCCCTCTATCTCCACTACTACCAGGGCTACACCGCCCAGGAGATCGGGGGCCTGCTGGGGCGCAGTCCGTCCACCGTGCGCACCTGGCTGGTCCAGGGCCGGGAAAAACTGAGAGTGAGATTGGAGGCGGAAGGTTATGAGCACCCGTGACCTGCGGGACCTGTTTGAGTCCTTTTCTCCCACGCCGGAGCAGGAGGCGGCCATGCTGGACCGCCTCCTCCGCGGAGAAAGGACGAAACGCACCGTGAAATTTGAAAAACTGTGGAAAAGGGGCCTCGCGGCGGCCGCCTGCGCCGCCGCCCTGCTGCTGGCCTGCGCCTTTACCATGGCCTCCGGGCTGGATGAGAAGCTGATGGCCCTGTTCGGGGCCGGGACGGAGGACGCCCGGCAGATTGCCGGCGGAGTGGTCCAGGCGGACCAGGTCCACACCTATGAGAACGGCTGGACGGCGGAGCTGAAGCAGGTGCTGGTGGACCGGTACACCCTGGCCGCCCTGGTGGAACTCACCGCCCCGGAGGGGACGTCGCTGCCCGAGGAGAACTGCACCCTCTTTGCCGTGGGCGATGTGGAACCGGGGGGGAGCGGCGAGGGGATCGGCGGCTATGTCAATGGCGCCTTCGTGCTCCCCGACGGCGACCCGATGGACAACCACATCACATTCCTCTATCACCGAAGTCCGACCTCCTATCTGGGCGGGGCGGTGGACCCCTTCCTGGGGAGTGAGCTGACCTTTACCCTCCGGGAGCTGAATGACAAATGGGGGGAGGACTGCATCGCCGACTTCACCGATGAGCCCTACTCCTTCACTGTGACGCTCCCCGACCAGGACAGCGGGCGGCAGTACCGGCTGGAGCAGTTCACCCGGATCGGGGACGAGGAGGTGGTCCTCGCTGACCTGTACCTGTCCCCCATCAGCGTGGCCTTCACCCTCCAGGTCCAGCCCAACGACCCCAGGCTGTGGGGAATGACGGAGTTTTCCGACGTGATGGACACCACCGTGCTCACTCTGGCGGACGGCGGGACAGTCCGGGCGGAGAACGCGTACGGTCAGAGCTATGACCCGACCACCGGAGAGGCGCGGTTTGTGTTCCGGCTGGGTCAGATCACCGACCCGGAGCAGGTCGCCTCTCTCTCCTTCCTGGACCAGACCTTTTCCCTGGAGGGGCTGGAGCCCGAGGGGGAGTAATTGTGTCCCATCCAAGGCGGGGCCGGAGCTTCCGGCCCCGCCTCTCTGTCGCCAGCCGTCTCCCATTGCCAGCGGCCGCCCGCTGTGCTATGATAGGAGTATCAAACGGGAGGTGGGACCATGCCCCTTCAAATCATTCACGCCGACATCACCACACTGAAGGTGGACGCC
This sequence comes from uncultured Oscillospiraceae bacterium, assembly GCA_944385645.1. Classification (GTDB taxonomy): domain Bacteria; phylum Bacillota; class Clostridia; order Oscillospirales; family Oscillospiraceae; genus Lawsonibacter. The sequence continues at coordinate 1,153 of CALWYA010000132.1, read as the reverse complement.
ATCGTCAACGCCGCCAACGAGAGCCTGCTGGGGGGCGGCGGGGTGGACGGGGCCATCCACCGGGCCGCCGGGCCGGAGCTGCTGGCCGAGTGCCGCACCCTCCACGGCTGCAAAACGGGACAGGCCAAGCTCACAAAGGGCTACCGCCTGCCCGCCCGGTATGTGATCCACACCGTGGGCCCCATCTGGCGGGGCGGGGGCCACGGGGAGCGGGAGCTGCTCTCCTCCGCTTACCGCAGCTCCTTGGAGCTGGCCCTGGAGCACCGCTGTGAGACGGTGGCCTTCCCCCTCATCTCCTCCGGGGCATACGGCTATCCAAAGGACCAGGCCATGAAGGTGGCGGTGGACACCATCGAGGACTTCCTGCGCCGGCACGATATGACCGTCTACCTGGTGATCTTTGACCGGACGGGGGCGGCCGTCCAAACCGCGGGAGGACCGGCTGCAAAATAGAGCCGAAACATAAAAAATTTGTTTCCCCCCTTGACTCTGCCGTACCGTCAACTGATACACTGGGGCCAAAGGGGGGAAGTTCATGGAATATTCTATTCAGGAGCTGTCGCGCCTGTCCGGGGTGACCACCCGCGCCCTGCGCTGGTACGACCACATCGGCCTGCTGAAGCCCAGCCGGGTGGCGGAGAGCGGCTACCGCTACTACGGCCCGGCGGAGGTGGACCGGCTCCAGGACATCCTGTTCTACCGGGCCCTCGGGGTGGAGCTGGCCCGGATCCGGGAATGTCTGGACGATCCCTCCTTTGACCGCCTGGCCGCGCTGCGAAGCCACCTCACCGCTCTGGAGGCGGAGCGGGCGCGGCTGGACGCCCTGATCCGATCGGTCAGGGACACCATCCGATGCGAGGAAAGGAAGGATACCATGAGCGACGAGCAGAAGTTCGAGGCGCTGAAACAGCAGGTTTTGACCCGGTATGAACAGGTCTACGGCAAGGAGGCCCGGGAGAAGTACGGGGATGACATGGTAGGCGCCGCCCAGAGCGCCCTGCGGAATCTGACGGTGGAGCAGTACCGGGAGTGGACCGAGCTGGGGCAGGAGATCCAGGCCCGCCTGGAGGCCGCCGTCCGAGCCGGGCTCTCCCCGGAGGGGGAGGAGGGCGAAGCCATCACCGCCCTCCACCGCCGGTGGCTCACTATCACC
>CALWYA010000131.1 GCA_944385645.1 uncultured Oscillospiraceae bacterium | reverse complement strand
ACCTGGCTGACCGCCGTGGGCAAGTGGGACGACCTGATGTACGGCACCGACTGGCCCATCGTCAACCTGGGGGAGTATATCCGGTTCATCCAGCGGCTGGTGCCCGAGAGGCACTGGGAGCAGGTGTTTTTCCGGAACGCCAACCGCATCTACGGCCTGGGGCTGTCCCAATAAAAGGAAAAAGCCGCCGCCGCGCGTACGCGCAGCGGCGGCTTGCTGTGTCTCCGTTAAGAGGCCCGGCGGACCTCCAGGTAGTAGTGCTCCATGTCCGGGTCCAGAGCGACGGTGTTCACCTCGTTCTCCAGGTCAAAGCCGAAGTTCTGCCGGACGATCTGGATCTGGCCCCGGTCCTCCAGGGTGGCGGTCTGTTCAGTGCAGGTGAGGTTGGAGCCCAGCCTGGTCACCAGGTCGTAGCCGCTGATCCCCTGGTTCTTGGTGTGGGCGCAGTAGAAGTCGTAGCTGGCCTCTTTGGTGAGGGAGGCGGTGAGGGTGACGCTCCCCCCGGCGGGGACGGTGACCTGGGCCTCCAGCCAGCACACCCGGTCCACCTGGGAAAATTCCATCGTCAGCATCCCGTCGTCATAGCGCTCCATTGGCTCATCAGAGAGCAGTCCATAGGCGAGCAGGTGGTCAAAGGCCAGGCCGCAGTACTGCTCGTAGGTCAGGCCGGGCTGCCCTTCCAGCTCCTCCCAGCGCTCATCCAGGTAGAGGGTGCACAGGGCGGTGGCCAGGTCTGTCTCGTAGCGCTCCATGGTCACGCCGGCTTCGATGGTCTCCTCCGTGTCCCAGCCGCCGGTGACATAGCCCTGTGTGGCAAGATCGGAAATGTCCTCCCCCACGACAATGAGGCACCACTCCTCCGTGGGGCGGAGCTCGCCGGGCTGGGGGATGGAAAACCCCTTGCCCATGATCCCGTTTTCCCGGTCATACATCCCGGCGTGGAAGCCGGTGGTGAGCACCCGGGTCCTGTCGTAGTCCAGGGAAAAGGTCACCCGGATGGTGGGGTTGGGGATGCCGGCGTCATCGTTCTCCGGCTCCCCCCAGGGATCGGTAAAACGGTATACGATGGCGGGCACGCCGCTGAGATTGGGCAGAGGGCCCATGGCCCGCTGCAAATAGGTGCCGTCGGCCAGGAGGGCCTGGTAATCCTCCCAGCTGTTGGCGTAGTCCAGGTTGACGCTGCCCGCCGGGTCGCCGCCGAGGGTGCCGTCCCAGGCCCCCTCGAAGCCCCCGGAATAGGCCCCGATCCGGAGGGAGGTCTCCAGCTCCGCCCCGTCCAGGGTGAGGGCGGGCAGATTCTCCCCCAGCTGATCCAGGGAGGAGGCGAAGGGGTAGAGCACCGTCACGGTCTGGTCGGCATTGCTGCGGTTGGTGAGGGTGTATGCGTCGGTGACCAGGATGTGGTCGGAGCTGCGGTAATACCCGCCGTCGGGGAACCACTCATTCTGCTGCTCCAGGGCCTCCTGCCGCTCGGCGTCAGTGAGATCCTCCATGGCCGCCACTTCCTCCTCGTTGGACACCCATTCCCGCTGCCAGGGGGCGAAGTCCAGGGTGATCTCCCGCTGGGCCGTGATGGAATCGTTTTCCTCCTTCAGGGTCAGGGGGAACACGGGTCCGGCGTAGGACATGAAGGTGGAGGCCTCGTCGTGGCCGCCGCCCCCGGCGGAGCCGCCGGGCAGGGGGATGCGGCCGGTGTACAGGCCCACGCCCAGTCCCACGATGAGGGCCAGGCAGGCGCAGGCCCCCATCCAGGGCCGGAAGATGCGGCGCCGGGGCCGCACCGTGTCCGCCAGGCCGGCGATCCGGGCCCGCAGCTCCGGGGAGGCGCGGAGGGCCTCCACCTGGGCGAGATAGTCCGCTCTATTCATCGTCAAACCCTCCGATCATCCGCTCCCGCAGGGCCTTCCGCCCCCGGGAGAGCCAGGAGAGCACCGTGTTCCGCTTGGCCCCCATGATGTCGCCCACCTCGGCGGCGGTGTACCCCTCGTAGTAGTGCAGGTAGATGGCGCTGCGGTAGGGCTGGGGCAGGGCGCGCACCTCCTCCAGCACCGACCCCTCCTCCGCAATGGGGGCGGGGAGGACCTCGGGCAGGGGGACCTCGCCGGACCGCTTGGCCCGGCGGAGATTTTTGCACTTGTTGATGGCCACCCGCAGCAGCCACGCCTTCAGATGCTCTCCGTCGGCGAAGGTCTTGCCGCTGCGCAGCAGGGCCTCGAAGACCTCCTGGGTCACATCCTCCGCGTCCTGGACCGTGGGGGCGTGGTGACAGGCCGCCCGGTACACGGTGTCCAGATAGTGTTCCATCGCGTAGGTGAAGGGGGCGTCCCCCCGGAGCTGGTCAGCCATGGCGCTCGCTCCTTTCTGTCTCCTTCCTGTCTAGTACACACCTGACCGGGCCCTTTGATTGCACCCATGGTATCATTTTTTTCGACGGGGCGCAAGAAAGGCCCGCCCGGCATGCGGGCGGGCCTGAGAAACGCGGGATTCAGTTTTCCCGGGCCACGATGACCCGGATGCGGCCCCCCTGGACCTCGGGCTTGTCGTACCAGGCGGTGAGGGTGAAGTCCCCCTCCTGGGCCCGGGCCAGGGTGGACAGGAAGTACTGGCTGCCCCGGCGCTCGTACACCAGCACCTGGTCGGACAGGGTGTACCGGCGCTGGTCGGTGAGGAACTGCCGGCCGGAGATGGTCCCCTCTCCGGCGGAGGTGAGGGAGTACATCCGCTCCGGGTCGGCGGGGTCGCCGGTGAGCTGAATGGGGCCGGTGGCAGCCCGGAAGCCGGTGGTGGAGGCGGGCAGGGCGTAGTCCGTCCCGGCGATGTCGTACTCATAGGAGTAGATGCGGTTCAGACCCTCCCCCATCTCCTCCCGGCGGGTGAGGACGCCGTACTGGTACATGTCCCCGGTGACATTTTCCAGGATCATCTGGTCGATCTCCCCCTGGCTGTTCAGGGAGTAGTAGCGCACGGCGCCGGAGGACAGGGCGACCCCCGCCAGCCGCTCGGGCCGGTAGACTGCCCCCTGGCCGTCGGCCACGTCCAGGATGGAGGCGTCCGGGGCGAAGTGGTAGTCCCCCAGTTCGGCTCCGTCGTCGCTCACCTTGCCGGACAGAGACTGGGAGGACAGGCCCCGCAGGGTGATCTGGCCGTCCTGGCCGAAGGCCCCCGCCCGGACAATGCTGCCCACCCGGTAGCCGCCCTGGGTCTGGTACTGATAGGTCAGACCGTCGGTGGCCAGCATGGTGACGGTCTGGGCGGTGTAGGACCCGCCGGTCCCGTCGGGGTACTGCTCTTCGGACACCGAGATGATCATGCCCACCCGCTCGGCGGCTCCGGCGGCAGACACGTCGGCCACGGCGGCCACGCCGCCGCTCCGGCCCAGGAGCAGGGTCACTGTGTCGCCCAGACCGTAGTCCCCCAGGTCGGACAGGGCGAAAGCGGCCTGGGAGGTCTCGATGGAGTAGGAGCGGCCCGCTACCGTCACCGAGGTGGGATTGGACTGGTTGGGCTCCAGAGCCTGGATCGCGCCGGAGGCCTTCCGGGAATAGGCCCAGACCGTGGAGACCGAGGCGTTCCAGTAGAGCACGTCATAGTCCTGCACTGCGGCGGCAGAGACCCGGGAGCCGTCCCGGCGGACGGCGGCGGGGGAGAAGGGCAGGGCGGACTGCCAGTCCCCCTGAGCCACCAGGGGGCCCTCTAGCGCCCCGCTGGTCAGCTCCAGCAGGTCCACCTTCCCGGAGGCGTCCAGGGTGTGGCCCAGCCGCTGGATGTAGGGGGTCCCGTCGGCGTCGGGGGCGGACAGGAGGTTATAGAACAGGTACATGGCGTCCCGGCGGGTGAGGACGTCGGCGGCGCTCCGGGCGCTCACCCCCTGATCCAGCCCCAGACTGTGGGCCAGAGCCAGCTGCCCGGTGGGGTAGGCCCCGGAAAAGTCCTCCGGGCCGTAGCCCAGCAGGGCCAGCACCAGGGAGACCCCCTCGGCCCAGCCCATGGGCTGGTCGGGGCGGAAGGTGCCATCGGAATAGCCGGACACCAGCCCCAGACTCACCGCCGCCTCCACATAGCCGGAGGCCCAGTGGTCCCGGGGCACATCGGGGTAGGGGGAGGTGGCCGCCTGGCCGATCTGTCCTCCACTCGGGCTGGCCTTGACGGCCATGGTGACAAATTCTGCCCGGGTGACCTGCCCGGAGAGGTCCAGGGCTCCGCCCTCGTCCCCGGTGAGGATGCCCAGGGCGGTGACCGCCTGGGCGGCCTCGTCCTCCGAGACCGCCGTCTGGGCCCCCAGGGCGGGGACCGCCAGGGACAGGGCCAGGCAGCAGGTCAGCAGGGCGGTCAATGTACGTTTCTTCATCGCAAAAACACCTTTCGTTTGAGATAGGAGATAGAAGATAGGAGATAGGAGTTGCGGAAAATCGCAAAGCGGTTTCCACCGCAAGTATCTTTTATCTCCTATCTCCTCACTCCTATCTGATTTAGTCGTACCGCAGCGCGTCGATGGGGTTTAGCTTGGCCGCCTTGTTGGCGGGCAGGTAGCCGAACAGAATGCCGATGCCCACCGACACGCCGAAGCTGATGGCCACCGTTCCGAAGGTGGGCGTGGCGGAGAAGGTGGCCCCGCCGCCCATCTGGGCGGCCAGATGGGCCCCCAGCAGAGAGCCCACCCCCATGGCCACCAGACAGCCCAG
>CALWYA010000130.1 GCA_944385645.1 uncultured Oscillospiraceae bacterium | reverse complement strand
AGGTTGATCTCCCCCTGGGAGTAGCCCAGCACCGCCAGGGCGGCGGAGGCCTCGGACAGCTTGTTCTCCGGGATGACAGTGACCCCGGTGCCCCCGTAGCTCTCCCCCGCCCCGCTGATGGTCTGGCCCTTGGCCAGCTTGTCCTTCAGCTCCAGGATGACCCGCTGGGCGATCTTCTTGCCGATGCCCTGGGCGCAGGTGAGGGCCTTCTCGTCCCCGGTGATGATGGACAGGGCCAGATTGGCGGGGGTGGAGGCGGACAGGATGGACAGCGCCGCCTTGGGGCCCACCCCGGACACGGAGATGAGCTGCTGGAACAGGTTCAGCTCCTCCTGGGTGGCAAAGCCGAACAGGTCCACCCCGTCGTCCCGGACGCTGAGGTGCGTAAAGAGCTTTCCCTTGTCACCCTTTTTCAGGGCGGACAGGGTGTAGCTGGTGGTGCGGCAGGCGTAGCCCACCCCGCCGCAGTCGATGACGGCCAGATAGGGCTCGATATGGGCCACGGTGCCGGAGAGATAGTAGAACATAAAATAAACCCTCGTTTCAGATAGGAGTTAGGAGATATGAGATAGGAGTTTATGTGCCACCTAACGACGACTTTTTTGCTTCGTCCGGCGGAGCCAGACACCATAACTCCTATCTCCTATCTCATCACTCCTATCTCGTGTCATATCTGTTCGGGTCAAACTCCCGCTCGGTGTTCAGCAGGCTGGTGGCCGCCCGGCCGTGGCAGATGGCGATGGCCAGGGCGTCGGCGGCGTCGTCGGGTCGGGGGACCTGCTTCATGTTCAGCAGCCGCTGGGTCATGAGCATCACCTGCCGCTTGTCCGCCCCGCCGTAGCCCGCCACCGCCTGCTTCACCTGCATGGGGGTGTACTCGAAGATGGGCACCCCCAGCTTCTCGGCGGCCAGGAGAATGACCCCCCGTCCGTGGGCCACGGCGATGCCGGTGGTGATGTTTTTGGTGAAGAACAGCTCCTCCACCGCCATCTCGTCGGGGTGGAAAGTGTGGATCAGCTCCTCCATGTCCCGGTCGATCTGGAGCAGCCGGTGGGACAGGGGCAGCCCCGCCGGGGTGGTGATGACCCCGTACTGGAGCAGAGTGTTCTTCTGCCGCTCCGCCCGGATGACCCCGAAGCCGATGGTGGCCACCCCCGGGTCGATGCCCAATACGATCATACGCTCCCCCCTGCCCACAACAATACAGGGTAATTATAGCACATCTCTCGGGGAATGGGAAGCGGGAGTTGCGGCCGGCCCTTTTCAGATTGCTGCGGCCATCCTTTTTTCCGATCACTGGCCTCTTCTTTCTGCCTGTCGGCAGGAAAAAAGGGCAGTCGATTTTCTCGACTGCCCTTGCAGACGGCTCATTTCGCCGCGCTGTGCGCTCCACTCAAGAGAATCACGCTATCCATTCGATTTCACCCTGTGCGCTCCAGTCCATATTACCGTCCCGCGGCGCTTGGGCTTGCCGAAGTATTGTCAACAATTTCCCATTTCTCAGTTTTTATATCTTCCGTCAAGTAGAAATACTGCTCCACGTGGCCATCCTCCATAAAAGTTTTTGTATGGTCGTACTCTACATAGTATTTCGCACAGATCACGACAAAATGCTCTGCCAGATATTCATCCGTCCACCCTCTTGACTGTGCAAGGTCGCTGCCGGAGTACATTTTTATTACACGATCCGTTTCGCGTTCGTCTACTTTGATCTCATCCACACGCACGAAAATCGTATACTCCTTCTCTGCCTGCCCTTCAATCGCGCTTTGAACTGTTTGAACCGGATCAGAAGACGGCTTCTGAAGCCACAGGTCAGATAATCCGAGCTCATACACCACAAATCCGCAAAGAGCCAATACGGCTATGACAGCGGCAATCAAGGCCCCCAACTTCTGCGGTTTTATCTTCGATCTACACGACTTGTCATAAGAAAGAGCTTCCTCAATATATTTTGTATTGAGTTCGCCCATGGCGTCGGAAAACTTTTTCGCGTTCACACAAACACCCCCCTTTTCAGCAAATACTGCCTCATCCTCTTGCGGGTCCGGGTCAGCCGGACGGAGATGGTTTTCTCGGACAGCCCTACAAACTCGGCTATGTCTTGATAGCTGTCGGCAAACCAATATCGTCGCATGAAGATAACGCGGTTTTCGAGAGTCAGCGTGTCCAAAAATTCCCCCATGATACGGGCCAGCTCTCTGGCATCCAGTTCATCTTCCACGGTTTTGGGGGCTGCGATGCAGCCCTCGATTTCCTCCAAGGCAATCGTATAGTGTCCGCTTCGTTTGGCCGCCTTCTTTCTCCAATAGGTCTTCAGGGAAATGTTCCGAACAATTTTCAAAATGTAGCTGAGCAGCGGATTCGGACGTGCCGGTGGAATGGCGTTCCATGCTCCTAAGTAAGCGTCGTTGACACACTCCTCTGCGTCCTGCCTGTTGTTCACAATGTTGTACGAGAGGGTGTGGCAGATTTTCCCGTATCGATTGTCCAACTCCTGTATGCCTTGCTGGTCGCGCGCAAAAAACAGGTCTATAATTTTTTCATCCTCTATCATCTCACCGCCCCCTTTTCTACCAGCTTTTTCTCGTTCCCCTCTTGACTTTTTATGGCTGATCGTTCCGGCTTCCCCTATATACTACGGTTTTCACGGCGAATCCTACATCAAGTCCAAAATGATTTTCGTTCCATTCTGCAATATTTCTCGGCCCTTGATAAATCCGGCGGGTCATTCTTCCCTGATTCGTCAAATTGACGAGTTTTGGCCGCCCCTACTTTTCTTGACAAAGGACTCGCGGCCCTCCCCCTTGACAAATCCGCCGCCCCGGCATAGGATGAACTCAACCGATCTGACACAAGGAGGCATCCCCATGGACGCGAAAACCTGTATTCTCACCCGCCGCAGCCACCGGCAGTATCAGCCCAAGCCCGTCAGCCACGACCTGATCGAGGAGGTCATCTCCCTGGCCGCCTACGCCCCCAGCTGGAAGAACACCCAGATCAGCCGCTACATCGCCATCGAGGACCCGGCGGCGAAGCAGGAGATTGTGGACCGCTTCTGCCTGCCCGGCACCAACAACCCCTCTATCATTGCCAGCTGTCCGGTGCTCATCGCCCAGACCTTCCTCACCGGCCGCAGCGGCTTCAACCGGGACGGCACCTACAACACCGACCGGGAGGACGGCTGGCAGTACTACGACTGCGGCATCGCCGCCCAGACCCTCTGCCTGGCCGCCCACGACCTGGGCCTGGGCACCGTCATCATGGGGGTCTTTGACCGGAAGGGGCTGGAGGAATATCTCCAGCTGCCCGAGGGCCAGGAGCTCATGGCCCTCATCGCCCTGGGCTGGCCCGCCGACGAGCCCGCCGCCCCCAAGCGCAAGGACGTGGAAACCCTCCTGTCCTACCGCTGAGCGTCTGCCCACTTTTTTCAGGTACACCCGTCCCGAGAGAGGCGGGTGTACCTGTTTTGTTATCATCTTTCACGCGAGGGCGGCAAGGCCCAGAGGCGAAAATGCCCCGGCGTCTGTCAGACGCCGGGGCATGTTTTCGCTCAGCTGCGCCGCTTGCCCAGGATGGACAGCAGCCGCACAAACAGGTTCAGGAAGTCCAGGTACAGCTGGAGGGCGGAGAAGATGGAGGCCTTGGCCAGCAGGTCGGGATTGCCGGCATAATAATGGTAATAGGCCTTGATCTTCTGGGTGTCGTAGGCGGTATAGCCCAGGAAAATGGCGATGGCTACAAAGCTCACCACCCGGTCCAGATAGGTCAGGCCGGGGATGAACAGGCTGATGACAGCAAAAATGATCAGGAAGAGCAGCCCGGCGAACAGGATGGGCCCAATCCGGGACAGGTCGGCTTTGGTGAAGAAGCCGTAGGCCGCCAGCGCCCCGAAGTACACCGCCGTCAGCAGGAACACCAGCATGACGCTGGGCAGCTCGAAGAGGAGCAGATACAGGGAGACGGTAAAGCCGAACAGGGCGGAGTACACCAGGAACAGGGTCACCGCCGTCCCCACCGCCATGCGCTCGATGCGGGCGGACAGGGTGATGGAGATGACCAGGATACCCACCAGCAGCACCAGCTGCACCCCGGGGGCGCTCACGTACAGGCGCCAGGCCAGGCCGGTGGACCAGGCCAGGATGCTCACCCCGAAGGTGATCAGCAGCCCCACCATCATCCACAAAAAGGTCTTGCCCACATACTGCCCCAGGGTGTCGCCTCCGCCCCGGGCATAGCTGCGGTCCAATTCATGGGGATCAAAGCTCATAGGTACGCTCCTTTCCGGGGGCGGAACGGGCCGCCCTCCTCACATGTGGTTTCCCTCGGTCTATCTTATTATGAGGCGGTTTCCCCAAATACAACATGGTAAAAATCGCTCTCCACGATGCGCTCGGTGGAGGCCAGCTGGTACTGGACCAGCTGCCGCATGGCGGACACGTAGCTGTCCTGCTCCTCCAGGGTCATCGTCGACCCCTCCGCCGGGGTGAACTCCCCGGTGAAGCTGTTATAGAACCCCCGGTCGGACTTCCAGCACCGGGAGGAGAAGATAACCAGCCCCTCGGCGTCGGACAGGGCGTCCTTCCCCGCCAGCATCCGGGAGTCGTACTCCAGCCCCAGCAGGTTGGACAGGGTGGGCAGGATGTCCACCTGCCCCACCACCTTGTCCACCTGGACCGGCTCCTCCATGGAGGCCGACCAGAGGATCAGGGAGCTCTTGTACAC
>CALWYA010000129.1 GCA_944385645.1 uncultured Oscillospiraceae bacterium | reverse complement strand
TCGGTGCAGCGCATCGAGGTGACCAACGACCGCCTGGGGGACCAGGACCTGCTGTCCATGGTGCTCCAGTCGGACATCGAGAAGATCCGCCAGACGCTGGAGGAGCTGGACCGGGACGCCTTTGACCGGGCGGTGGACGCCATCGTGGCCGCCAGGAAGATCTACATCATCGGGGTGCGGTCCTCCGCCGCCCTGGCCAGCTTCCTGTATTTCTACTGCAATCTGATCTTCGAGAACGTGGCCCTGGTGTCGGCCAACACCTCCAGCGAGATCTTCGAGAGCCTGCTGCGGGTGGGTCCCGGCGACGTGGTGATCGGCGTCAGCTTCCCCCGCTACTCCAGCCGCACCGTCCAGGCCATGAGCTTTGCCCGGGACCGGGGGGCGGACACGGTGGCCATTACCGACAGCGAGGCCTCCCCCCTGGCCCCCATCTGCCGCCACACCCTCCGGGCCCGCAGCGACATGGCCTCCTTTGTGGACTCCCTGGTGGCCCCCCTGTCCCTGGTCAACGCCCTGCTGGTGGCGGTGAGCCAGCGGAAAAATGACGAGCTGGCCCGCACCTTCCAGAACCTGGAGGACATCTGGGACGAGTACGGGGTCTATGAGAAGGTACAGGAATGACCCGGATCCGCTATGATCTGATCGTGGTGGGGGGCGGGGCGGCCGGTATGATGGCCGCCATCACCGCCGCCCGGCTGGGGACCGACGTGTGCCTGGTGGAGCGTAACCCCAAGGTGGGCCGCAAGCGGGACGTCAGCGGGAAGGGCCGGTGCGACGTGACCAACCACTGCTCCCCCCAGGAGCTGTTGTCCGCCACGCCCCGGAATGGAAAATTCCTTTACAGTGCGGCGGAGCGGACGCCCCCCTCCTGGGTGGAGGAGTTTTTTGCCGCGCTGGGCGTTCCCCTGAAGGTGGAGCGGGGCAATCGGGTGTTCCCCGTCTCTGACCGGGCCGCCGACATCATCGACGCCCTGTTCCGGGAGCTGAGACGGCTGGGCGTGCCCATCCTCCAGGGGCGGGTGTCTGCCCTGGACTGCCGGGAGGGCGCCGTGTGCGGGGTGGAGCTGGGAGAGGAAAAGGCCCGCACTGGCCTTGCCTGTCAGGCGATTATCCTTGCCACCGGCGGGCTGTCCTATCCCGCCACCGGCTCCACTGGGGACGGCTATGAATTTGCCCGGGCGCTGGGGCACACCGTCGTGGAGCCCAGGCCCTCCCTGGTTCCCCTGGAGGTGCCGGGGGAGGACTGCCCCCGGATGCAGGGGCTGGCCCTGAAAAACGTCCAGCTGACGGTGAAGAACCAGAAGGGGAAGGCGGTGTTCCGGGAGCAGGGGGAGCTGCTGTTCACCCACTTCGGCCTGTCCGGCCCCCTGGTGCTCTCCGCCAGCGCCCACATGCGGGACTTCGCCAAGGACCGCTACCGCTGCCACATCGACCTGAAGCCCGCCCTGGACGAGGCCACCCTGGACGCCAGGCTGGTCCGGGAGCTGACCCAGGGGGCCAACCGGGACATGGACAACCTGATGGGCGCCCTGCTGCCCCGGCTGATGATCCCGGTGGTGCTGGAGCGGGCGGGCATCCCCGGGGAGAAGAAGGCCCACGACCTGACCCGCGGGGAGCGCCGGCGGCTGCTGGAGCAGCTGAAGGACTTTGCCCTGGACATCTCCGGCCCCCGGCCCGTGGCCGAGGCCATCGTCACCTCCGGCGGGGTGAAGGTGGGGGAGGTGGACCCCAGGACTATGGCCTCCAAGAAAGTGCGGGGGCTGTTTTTCGCCGGGGAGCTGCTGGATGTGGACGCCTACACTGGCGGCTTCAACCTCCAGATCGCCTGGGCCACCGGCCGGGCGGCGGGGGAGGGGGCGGCCCGGTTCCTGCGGGAGGCCCAGTAGAGACGCATATCCCTCCGGCAAAGGGGACTTCCGCCGCCGGAGGGGATCAGAAACGATAACGGAGCGACCGACCATGAAGCACATCAGCATCGCCATCGACGGCCCCGCCGGGGCCGGAAAGAGCACCCTGGCCCGGGCCCTGGCCCGCCAGCTGGGGTATTTCTATGTGGACACGGGGGCCATCTACCGCACGGTGGCCCTGCGGGCCCTGCGGGCGGGGGCCGACCCCGCCGACCCGGCCCAGGTGATCCCCCTGCTGGAGGGGCTGGACATCACCATGGACTACGGCCCCGACGGGGAACAGCGGATGTTTCTGGCCGGGGAGGACGTGTCCCGGGCCATTCGAGAGCATAAAATCTCCGGTCTGGCCTCCAAGGTGTCCGCCATCCCCCAGGTGCGGGATTTCCTGCTGGATTTTCAGCGCCGGCAAGCCCGGGAGCACGACGTGGTCATGGACGGCCGGGACATCGGCACGGTGGTCCTGCCCGGGGCGGACGTGAAGATCTTTTTGACCGCCGCCCCCGAGGCCCGGGCGGAGCGCCGGCTGCTGGAGCTGCGGCAGCGGGGCCAGGAGGCCGACCTGGACACCGTCCTGCGGGACATCGTCCAGCGGGACCATGACGACGAGCACCGGCCGGTGGCCCCCCTGCGCCAGGCAGAGGGGGCGGTCCTGCTGGACACCACCCACCTGGACCTGGAGGAGAGCCTCCAGCGCCTGCTATCTCTGGTAAAGGAGCGTTTGGATCCGTGAACAGCGAGGAGATCGAGCACACCAGGGCCCGGCTGAACCGGATGTACCATCTGCTGTACGCCATCATCTGGCCCTTCTTCAACCTGGTCCGCCCCCTGCGGGTGGTGGGCCGGGAGCACATCCCCGACGGCCCGGCGGTCATCTGCCCCAACCACACCACGGCGGGGGACCCCTTCTATGTAGTGTTCGCCTTTGGGCGGCACTATCCCCTGCGGGCCATGGCCAAGGTGCAGATCATGCGGGTGCCCGTCATCGGCTGGCTGCTGTCCAAGGCCGGGGTGTTCGGGGTGGACCGGGGGGCCGCCGACATGCACGCGGTCAAGACCGCGCTGAAGTACCTCAAGTGGGGCGACAAGCTCCTCATGTTTCCCGAGGGGACCCGGGTCCACGAGGGGGAGCACGTGGAGGCCAAGACGGGGGCGGCTTTGTTCGCCACCCGGGCGGGGGTCCCCCTGCTCCCGGTGTACATCCAGAGCAAAAAGAAGTGGTTCCGCCGGAATACGGTGGTCATCGGCGCGCCCTATATGCCCGCCTATGAGGGGCGCAAGCCCACCGCCGAGGAGCTGCAGGCCATCGCCCACGACCTGATGGACCGGGTCCACCGGTTGGGGGAGGGCGTGGAATGAAGGTGATCCTGGCCAAGTCCGCCGGCTTCTGCTACGGGGTGCGCCGGGCGGTGGAGCTGGCGGAGGAGACCGCCCGGAGGGGGGAGCCCTGCGTCATGCTGGGCTCCATCATCCACAACCGGGACGTGGTGGACCGTCTGGCCGCCCAGGGGCTGCGGGCGGTGGACCGCCCGGATCAGGTCCCGGAGGGGAGCGGCGTCCTCATCCGCTCCCACGCGGAGAGCCGGGCCACCTACGAGGCCCTGCGGGCCCGGGGGACGAAGATCCTGGACGCCACCTGCCCCAACGTCAGCCGCATCCACCAGATTGTCTCCCAGGCGGAGGAGCGGGGCCGGCAGCCGGTGATCGTGGGCACGCCCGACCACCCGGAGGTGCTGGCCATTGCCGGCTGGTGCCACCGCCCGGCGGTGGTCTCGGGGGAGGAGGAGCTGGAAAAATGGCTGTCTGAGCGGCCTGAGCGGCGGTCTCAGCCCCTTACTTTTGTGTCTCAGACCACCTCCACTCAGAAAATTTGGAATGGCTGCGTGAAAAAAGCAAAAAAAGAGTGTACAAACGCAGAATTTTTTGATACAATATGTGGAGCGACATCTACTCGCCAGGAAGAGGCGCGTCAGCTGGCCCAACAGTGCGGCCTGATGGTGGTGGTGGGGGACCGGCACAGCTCCAATACCAAGCGGCTTGCGGAGATCTGCCGGGAGTCCTGTCCCCGCGTCCTGCTCATCGAGCGGGCGGACGAACTGGACCTGGGCACGCTGCCCCGGGTAGATATGGTCGGAATCACGGCTGGCGCCTCGACGCCTGCGTGGATAATAAAGGAGGTCTATGACAAAATGAGCGACGAAATCATGGAGATCGAAAAATCCTTCGCGGAGATGCTGGAGGAGTCGATCAAAACTTTAAATAATGGGGATAAGGTAACCGGTACCGTTGTGGCCGTCACGCCCACCGAGGTCCAGGTAGAGCTGGGCATCAAGTATCCGGGCTACATCGCCCTGTCCGAGCTGACCGACGACCCCACCGCCAAGGTGGAGGATTTGGTGAAGGTGGGCGACGAGATCGAGGCTATTGTCACCCAGGTCAGCGACCGGGACTGCCTGGTCAAGCTGTCCAAGCGCCGCCTGGACATCAACAAGGGCTGGGAGGAGATCGAGGCCGCCAAGGACGACGAGACCGTTCTGGAGGGCTTCGTCACCGAGGACAACAAGGGCGGCGTGGTGGTCTCCGTCAAGGGCGTGCGGGTCTTCGTCCCCGCCTCCCAGACCGGTCTGCCCCGTGAGACTCCCATGAGCACCCTGCTCAAGCAGAAGGTGCGCCTGGTCATCACCGAGGTCAACCGGGCCCGCCGCCGCGTGGTGGGCTCCATCAGCCGCGTCCAGCGGGCTGAGCGGGCCGCCGCCGCCGAGAAGGTGTGGGCCGAGATCGAGGAGGGCAAGCACTACACCGGCACCGTGAAGTCCCTGACTTCCTACGGCGC
>CALWYA010000128.1 GCA_944385645.1 uncultured Oscillospiraceae bacterium | reverse complement strand
GCTTTGCGGCGGTTGGCCTCGAAACGCGCCTGCGGGCGCAGTCTTGGCCCTTCGGGCCAATTCACCTTCTCGCGCCCCACGCAAAAAAGGCTTCCTCCTTCAAGGGGGAAGGTACGGACGCCGCGTCTGGGAGGCCGCGCCCTACAGGGACGCACCATCCGTAGGGGCGCACAGTGTGCGCCCGCGGGCGGCCACACGGGGCCGCCCCTACGAATCCTAACGGACGGGGCGGATGGACGAAAACACCTCACCCGTCACGGCCTGCGGCCGTGCCACCTTCCCCCCACAGGGGGGAAGGCAAAGGGCCGCCGAAGGCGGCGGCCCCTACAAATACCGGCGTGGGAAGGCCGGGCGCACAATGTGCGCCCCTACACACCTCGGCGGGGCCCCAAAAAATAATTCCTCATTCCTAACTCCTAATTCCTAATTTCATTCTGCATTCTGCATTCCTGCATCCTGCATTTTTTATCTCCTATCTCCTATCTCCACTCTCCACTCTATATTAAAAAGGAGGTCTCCCTATGAAACGCGCTCTTGCTCTCGCTCTCGCCCTGACCCTGGCCCTCGCCCTGCCCGGCTGCGGGCAGACGGCGGCCGACTACACCGTACTCACCGCCGACCCCGTTGCCGCCACCTACGACGGCTCCACCGAGCCGGCCCAGACCGCCCTGGCCGGGTTCGGCCTGGACCTGCTCCGGGGGATCCGGGACCAGACCGGCGAGCCCGCCCTGGTCTCCCCCCTGTCGGCGGCCCTGGCCCTGTCCATGGCGGCCAACGGGGCGGACGGGGACACCCTGAAACAGTTCGAGGCCGTCCTGTCCGGCGGGGCCGGGCTGGACGTGCTCAACGCCCTGTGTCAAGCGCTCACCGCCGACTACGAATCCCTGGGCGGCTCCACGGAGTGCTCCATCGCCAACAGCCTGTGGGTGGACCCGGAGGGGATGATCCGGGAGGACTTCATCGGCCGGTGCGGGGGCATCTTCGACGCCCAGGTGATCCAGGCCCAGCTGTCCGACCCGGGCATCGTCCCCGCCCTCAACGGCTGGGTGTCCGACCACACCGACGGGATGATCCCGGAGATCGTCTCCGAGCCCTTCTCGGAGGAGGCCGCCGCCCTGCTGGTGAAC
Source organism: uncultured Oscillospiraceae bacterium (assembly GCA_944385645.1). Lineage (GTDB taxonomy): Bacteria > Bacillota > Clostridia > Oscillospirales > Oscillospiraceae > Lawsonibacter. The sequence goes on along the minus strand of CALWYA010000128.1, from coordinate 3,621 downwards.
GCCCTGTACCTGAAGAACACCTGGGCGGCCGAGTTCGACCCCAACCAGACCATGGAGCGCACCTTCACCCACGGCGATGGGGCGGAGGAGCGGATGGACTTCCTGCGCCACTTCGACCAGGACCTCCCCTATCTGGAGACGGCGGACAGCGTGGGGGCCCTGCTGCCCTACGACGATGGGCGGCTGGCCTTCTTCGCCCTCATGCCGGCGGAGGAGGGGGCGGACTTTTGGACCTGGCTGGCCGGTCTGGACGGGGCGGAGCTGGGCCGGCTCGTCCGGGACAGCCGGGACCGGGCGGACTTCTTCCTGCGCCTGTCCCTGCCCAAGTTCGAGGCGGAGTGGACGGGGGAGCTGAAGGACGTGCTGGCCGCCCTGGGGCTGGAGCTGGCCTTTGACGACACCGGGCTGGCCGATTTCTCCCTCCTGGGGGACAACCCCTATGGCTACTACCTCTCCCAGGTCATACACGCGACAAAGCTCGAGGTCAACGAGGAGGGTACCAGGGCGGCAGCCGCCACGGTGGTGGTCGGCGATGCGGCCTCCGCCGCCCCGCCGGAGGAGCCCCAGGGCATCGAGCTGGACTTCGACCGGCCCTTCCTCTACGGCATCGTGGACCTGGAGAACGGCGTGCCCCTGTTTTTGGGGACGTTCGAGTGAGCAGCGGCGCGTCCAGGAGGCCGCGCCCTACAGGGTTCGCACCATCCGTAGGGGCCGGTGTCCTCACCGGCCCGCGGGCGGCCACATGGGGCCGCCCCTACGGCGTATCCGGTCCGTCCATCCTCGTAGGGGCGGACCTGTGTGTCCGCCCTCCCGTTCGGGGCGCACACATAGGTGCGCCCCTCCATAGCGGCGCGCCGGGTCGTCGCGCCCTACGCAGGGGGTACGTTGTCTTGCTCGCCCCCTCATCCGTCATTTGCTTTGCAAATGCCACCTTCCCCCCTGTGGGGGGAAGGCTTTGCGGGCGGCCACATGGGGCCGCCCCTACGGCGTATCCGGTCCGTTCATCCTCGTAGGGGCGGACCTGCGTGTCCGCCCTCCCGTTCGGGGCGCACACATAGGTGCGCCCCTACATAGCGGCGCGCCGGGTCGTCGCGCCCTACGCAGGGGGTACGTTGTCTTGCTCGCCCCCTCATCCGTCATTTGCTTTGCAAATGCCACCTTCCCCCCTGTGGGGGGAAGGCTTTGCGGGCGGCCACATGGGGCCGCCCCTACGAATCCTAACGGACGGAGCGGGCTGGCGCCCCCTCATCCGGCCCTGCGGGCCACCTTCCCCCCAGGGGAAGGTCCGGCGCGCCCAGTGGTCGCGCCCTACAGAGGGTGAGGCTTCGGCGGGGTCCCCATAAAATTCCTAATTTATTCTGCATTCTGCATTCCTGCATTCTGCATTTTTTATCTCCTATCTCCTATCTAAACTCTTCCCTCTCCACTCTTCACTCTCTCCTCCCCTCCCCGCATAATCTCCCCCCTCTCCGGGCAAGCTACCCCAAACGCCGAGAGGAGGGAAACCTATGACCGCCCATGTGAACGCCAACTGCATCGGCTGCGGGCTGTGCGTCAACCAGTGCCCCGACGTGTTCTCCATGACCGACGAGGGGGTGGCCGCCGCCCGGGACGAGTTCTCCCCGGAGTACGGCCCCCTGGTCCAGGAGGCCGCCGAGAGCTGCCCGGTGAGCGCCATCGAGATCGGGGCGTAAGCTCCGCACATAGGACAGCGGCCCCCGACCGTTCGGTCGGGGGCCGCTGGCGTTGTATTTGGGTCTTTCTCAGGTCGCGGTCACACGCCGGTCTCCTGGGGGGCGGGCTCATCGGCCAGGGGCTCCAGCTCCAGGCCGCCGGCCTCGCCGGGGATCAGCTCCAGGCTGCCCTCCTCCACCTCCAGCTCCAGGTCGTCGTCGTCCTCGTCCAGGTCCCGCTGGGGCTGGGACTGCCGGGGGAGCTCCCCCTCGTCGGCGACCAGGTTGCCCTCGTCGTCGATGACGTCCTCCTTGCGGTACTGGGCCAGGCCGGAGCCGGCGGGGATCAGCTTGCCGATGATGACGTTCTCCTTCAGGCCCTGGAGGTGGTCCACCTTGCCCTTGATGGCCGCCTCGGTGAGCACCTTGGTGGTCTCCTGGAAGGAGGCAGCGGACAGGAAGGACTCGGTGGCCAGAGAGGCCTTGGTGATGCCCATGAGGATGCGGGTGCAGGTGGGCAGGCGCAGGTCCTCGCCCAGCTCGTTCTTCTCCCCGGCGGCGATGCGGGCCTTGACGGCCTCCTCGGCGTCCAGGAACTCCACGATGTCGACGGTGGAGCCGGACAGCAGCTCGGAGTCGCCGGCGTCCTCCACCCGGACCTTCCGCATCATCTGGCGGATGATGACCTCGATGTGCTTGTCGTTGGTGTCCACGCCCTGCTGGCGGTACACCTTCTGCACTTCGGTGATCAGGTAGTTGTGGCAGGCGGACAGGCCCCGGATGCGCAGCACCTCGTGGGGGGACAGGGCGCCGTCGGTGATCTGGTCGCCCTTGGCCACCGTGTCGCCGTCCTTTACCCGGATGCCGGCGGCATAGGGCAGGGCGTAGGTCACCACCTCGCCGTCGTCGGCGGTGATGGTCACGTTGCACAGGATGTTGCGCTTGGTCTCCTCCACGGTGACCTTGCCGCCGATCTCGGCCAGCTGGGCCATCTTCTTGGGCTTGCGGGCCTCGAACAGCTCCTCGACACGGGGCAGACCCTGGGTGATGTCGCCGCCGGCCACGCCGCCGGTGTGGAAGGTCCGCATGGTCAGCTGGGTGCCCGGCTCGCCGATGGACTGGGCGGCGATGATACCCACCGCCTCGCCGGCCCCCACGGGCTCGCCGATGGCCAGGTTGATGCCGTAGCACTTGGCGCACACCCCGGTGCGGGAGCGGCAGGTGAGCACCGAGCGGATCTTCACCGCGTGGATGCCGTGCTCCTCCAGCACCTTGGCGTCGTCCTTCCGGAGCATGGTGTCCCGGGTGAACAGGACCTCACCGGTCTGGGGGTCCACGATGTCCTGGGCGGGGTAGCGGCCGTGGACGCGCTCGGCGAAGGTCTCGATGACCTGGCCGTGCTCCTCGATCTCGCTGACGGTGATGCCGTCGTCGGTGCCGCAGTCGTCCTCCCGGATGATGACCTCCTGGGACACGTCCACCAGACGGCGGGTCAGATAGCCCGAGTCGGCGGTCCGCAGGGCGGTGTCGGCCATGCCCTTCCGGGCGCCTCGGGAGGAGATGAAGTACTCCAGCACGGACAGGCCCTCACGGAAGTTGGCCTTGATGGGGATCTCGATGGTGCGGCCGGCGGTGTCGGCCATCAGGCCGCGCATACCGGCCAGCTGGCGGATCTGGGCCATGGAGCCGCGGGCGCCGGAGTCGGCCATCATGAAGATGGGGTTGTACTGGTCCATGGAGGCCTGGAGGGCGTCGGTGACGTCCTTGGTGGTCTTCTCCCAGGCGGCCACCGTCAGGCGGTACCGCTCGTCGTTGGTGATGAGACCCCGGCGGTACTGCCGGTCGATCTTGATGATCTCCTGCTCGGTCTCGCCGATGAGCTCATACTTCTTGGCGGGCACGGTCATGTCGGCGATGGCCACGGTGAGGGAGCCGATGGTGGAGTAGT
>CALWYA010000127.1 GCA_944385645.1 uncultured Oscillospiraceae bacterium | reverse complement strand
TTCTCCCGGCCCAGGTCGTAGCGGGTCAGGCCCTCGTTCTTGCGCAGCTCCTCCTCCACCTTGATCTGGGTGGCGATGCCGGCGTGGTCGGTGCCGGGGACCCACAGGGCGGCGTAGCCCTGCATCCGCTTGAAGCGGATGAGGATGTCCTGGAGGGTGCAGTCCATGGCGTGGCCCATGTGCAGCTGCCCCGTCACATTGGGGGGCGGCATGACGATGGTGAAGGGCTTGCGCTGGGGGTCCCGGTGGCCCCGGAAACAGCCCGCCTTCTCCCACTTCTCGTAGATGCGGCCCTCCGCCTCCTGGGGCTCGTAGACCTTGGGTAATTCTCTGTTCATCGGCTCATTCTCCTATCTTCTCGGTCCGCCGTCCGGCGGCTCACTTGCTCTTGTGGTCCATCCAGCGGGCGGTAAGGCCGCAGCGCTCCTCCAGCAGGGCCTTCAGCTCCTCCGGAGTGCACCCCTGGACCCCCCGCTTGGCGATGACCATGCCCCGGCCTCTGTTGTGGAACAGATAGAAGGCCAGCTCGGTCTCCAGCAGGGAATTGCACTCCTCATAGGGGTAGGTGGCGACGTCCATGCCCCGGGTGAGGTCAAACTCGTCCTCCCGGAAGTCGTACACGTCGGTCACCGGGTGCCGCTTGAGCATCCGCTTGGTGCGCCAGGCGGACACCTCCGGGTAGAAGGCCCGCAGTACCAGCATCAGCCCCCCCAGCAGGAGGTACACCACCGCCTGGCCGAAGGTCTCCGCCCCCTCGATGAAAAAGACCACCGCCAGGGCGGCGCAGAAGGCGGCCACCACCAGAAAGAGCATGCGGTAGTATTTCACCCGCTTGCTGCCGGTGGTCTGGACCTCCACCCGCTTCAGGTCCAGCAGAGTGGGAAAGTCATAGTCGGTGCGGGCGGTGATGGTCTGCTCCTCCCGCTGTGTCAGTTCGTTTTCCATGAAATGCTTCCTTTCCGGTCCCCGGGAACAAAAAACGCCCTGAGCCAATGGCTCAGGGCGAAACACGTTCCGCGGTACCACCTGATTTTCCCCCGGGCGGGGGACGCTCTGCTCCCCGGTAACGGGAGGACCCGCCGGCCTCTACTTCCTTCAAGGCCGGAGCTCCGGGGCCACTTCTCCCCGCTCCCCCGCGACCTCGCACCTGCCGGCCGCTCTCTGATGGTGGGACGCGGGGGTACTCCGCCCCCTCGACGCCTGTCGCACAGGTGGTATTATATCAGGTTTTCCGCCGATGTCAAGGAGGAAAGGGCGTCCTCCCCCTCCTCCGGCGGCGCAAAGGAGTCCAGCAGCCGCTCGGTCAGCTTCAAAAAGTCGGGGACCACGTTGGCCTTGCTGGCCAGTCCGATGGCGTTCACCTCGTAGAGGACGCCGTCGTGGACAAAGCAGCCCTGATAGCTCTCCTGCCCGTTGGCCTCCCGGGCGGTGACGATGGTGGCCGTCTCCCCGCAGGCCATCTCATAGCCGCGGCTGGCAAACTCCATCTCCACGCTGGACTGGCCCACCTGCGTCCGGCTGCCGTCCGGGCCCTCCCGATAGACTTTGTACGGGCCAATCCAGGCCCTGCCCGGCACCCCGGCCGCCAGCTCCTCCGGGTCGGCGTACTGGGTATACAGGTGGATGTAGACCGCCACCACCACATTGTCCACCACCCGGCTGAAGGCCAGGCGGATCTGCTCCGGCCGGCCGGCCTCCTCCCCGGGGAGGCGCTCCTGGTCCGCCGTCAGCGTCCCGTCCACCACATAGGGGGCGTTCATCCCGGCCCCCATGGCCGCCTCGTCCAGCAGGGCGCTGTACAGCAGGGGCACCCCCACATAGTCCAGGGCCGACTGCCAGCTATCGTGGGCCCACCGAAGCTCCCCCGCCGCCAGGTCCGCCTGGAGGTCCCCGCTGAACTGGCTCAGGTCGAACCGCTCCACCTCCGCCTGGATGTCATAGGCGGAGTAGCCGAAGGAGGACTCCGTCTCCCCCAGCCGCACCCCCAACAGAGTGTCCATGGCCCACACCGACCCGGTCATCGCCAGGCACAGGCAGGCGGCCGCCAGTCCCGCCCGGGCCGCCCGGGGCAGCCGCCGCCGGGGCCGGGCCGCCCCCTCCACCAGCGCCGGGTCCACATAGCTCATCCACTCCAACATCCGCTCCTCGTCCTTCATAACCAGCCCTCCTGTTCCAAATAGGCTCTCAGTTTCTTCCGCGTCCGGGACAGGACGCTCTTGGTCTTGGGCACCGACCAGCCCAGGAAGCGGGCGGTCTCCTCCACCGTGTCGGCGTACCAGTACCGCCGGAGGAAGGCCGTCCGGGCCCCCTCCCCCTGGTCCCGGAGGAATTGGGAGACGGCCCGGCCCAGGGCCTCCCCCTGGACCGCCTCCTCGGGGCCCTCCCGGGCGGGGAGGCAGTCGGCCAGCTCCAGGGCGGCCAGGGACACCGTGTCCGCCCGCCGGCCCAGGCGCTTTCGCAGCAGCAGGGCCCGGTTGCGCACCACCGCCCCCAGATAGCCCTGGAAGCGGACCGGCCGGGCGGGCGGGATGGCGTTCCACAGCTGAAACCAGCAGTCGCTCAGGCACTCCTCCACGTCCTCCTCCCGGCCCAGGATGTTCCGGGCGATGGCCCGGCACCAGGGGGCGTACTTCTCCTGGACCCGTTCCAGGGCCTCCTCCCTGCGCTGCCACAGCAGCTCCACCAGCTCGCCGTCGGTCATCCCCTCACCTCCCGTCCTGCGTCGCCGCGTCCGTTCACCTATATAGAGCAGGTTCTCCCCCGCCCGGTTGCGGGAAAATAAAAATTTTTCCGCCGGGCGGGCAAAAAAATACCGCGCCCGGGCCCTCTCCAGGGCCGGGCGCGGATCTTCCGCCGTGATTCAGTTCCCCTGTTCGGGGTCCTCGCCGGTGGTCTTCCACTGGAAGACAAAGCCCAGCGCCGCCAGGACCAGCCCCGCCAGAGCGGCCAGCAGGGGCTGCTCCACCCCCAGCAGGGCCAGGGCGATCTGGCCGGCGGCCACGCCGTAGCCCAGGGCGGTGATAGCGATGAGGTAGGGCCGGGTGAGCACCACCCCCAGGATGCCGAAGGCCACAAAGGCGATCAGGGCCAGCACCCAGCCGTAGTCCAGGTTCAGGGTGAGCAGCAGCACGGTGACGCCGGGGATCATGCCGCACAGGAAGAACACCCCCACCCGGTAGACCTTGAAGGCCAGGAAGGCGCACCCCGCCACGCAGACCGCCAGCGCCGCCACGCCCAGGGCGACCCCTAGGCCGCCCTCCGGGCGGCCGGCCAGGTCAAAGAGCCACCCGCCAATGGGGATGGACAGCACCAGGCCCACCAGGCCGCCCAGGACAGTGATCCACACCTTCACCAGCTTATAGCCGAAAAAGCACACCGCCAGGGCCAGCACCAGCAGCGCCACATTGACCGCCACGTTGTCCGAGACCTCCAGGGCGGAAAACCCTCCCACGGTCCCGGCGGCGGACTCCAGGCCCTCCACGGCCTGGCTGAGATCCACTTGGGGCATCTCACACACTTCCTCTCTCGATTTCTTCCGTCCGCGCCCCCGCGGGGGCGGGACACGACTTTTTCCCGGGCACGGACCGTCCCGGCTCAGCCCTCCCGCCGGCGGCGGTCCTGGACGTTCTTCTCATAGAGGATGTTCAGCCCCTTCAGCAGCAGGTCCCGGTCCACCAGGATCTTCCGCCGGCACAGGGGGACCACAAAGGGGGCCATTCCCCCGGTGGCCACCACGGTGGTGGGACAGCCCAGCTCCTCCTCCACCCGGTCCAGCATCCCGTCGATCATGGCGGCGGTGCCGTACATAATGCCGCTGCGCATACAGTCCACCGTGTTCTTCCCGATGACCCGCTTGGGCCGGTCCAGGCGGATGCCCGGCAGCTGGGAGGTGCGGGAGGTGAGGGCCTCCAGGGAGACCCGCACCCCGGGGATGATGCAGCCCCCCAGATAGGCGCCCCCCTTGCCCACCACCTCGATGGTGGTGGCGGTGCCCAGGTCCAGGAGGGTCAGCGGGGGCTCGAACTGGGCCAGGGCGGCCACGGCGATGACGATGCGGTCGCTGCCCACCGAGGCGGGGTCGTCCATCTGGATGTTCAGCCCGGTCTTGATCCCCGGGCCCACCACCATGGGCTCCCGGCCGGTGAGCTTCATAATGCCGGTGCTCACCGAATTGAATACCGGGGGCACCACCGAGGAGATGATGCAGTCGTCCATGTCCCGGGGGTCCGCGTCGAACAGGGACAGGACGTTCTTGATCTCCACCGCGTACTGGTCGGAGGTCTTGATGTGGTCGGTGGCGATGCGGGCCTCGAAGGCGATCTTCCCGCCCTGGATGCCGCCGATGACCACGTTGGAGTTGCCGATGTCAATGGCAAGGAGCATAACAGTACACCTCTTGGGGCGCAGCGCGCCCCCGGTTTATTTCTGGATCTCAGGCACCCGGGCGTTCCGGCCCAGCAGGCCGGAGATGTGGAGCATGGCCTTCCCGATGGCGGTGACCAGCACCGCGGCGGCGATGGCCTCGGGCACCCCGTTGGCGGCCACAATGGCCATGACGCCTCCCAGCACCGCCTCCATGGCGATGTTCTTGGCGGCGGCAAATTCCGGGCTGAGGAGCAGGTAGATGCTGGTCATGACCAGGCCGGTGTTGGTCAGCGCCCCCGCCACCCCCACCACGGGCAGGGCGACCAGGTCGTTGACCCGGAGCTTCTTCAGGATGATCCACAGCCAGCCGGCCACCACCCCGATGAGCACCCGGCAGCCAAAGGCGATCCAGATGGTCTTTACCGCTCCGG
>CALWYA010000126.1 GCA_944385645.1 uncultured Oscillospiraceae bacterium | reverse complement strand
CCCCCGCCAAAGCTCGGGTGGATTCGTCTTCACAAAAGTTTTTTGACAAGCTGAAGAGGAGGGATATGCCGGCGGCTTATCCCTCCTCTTCTCCCGAAGCGGGCCATTGACTTTTTCCCGGGAACCGTCTATACTGCAACCAGAATCTCAGATCTCCCAATTCCCGGTTCGCGCCCCGGGCGCAGGGCCTCTCCCCTCCCGCCCGGCAGGGCGGATACCGGCACAGGAATTGGGACGCGCAGGAAAGGACTGTCCGATATGAAAATTCTGGAAACCTCCCAGGCTCCCGGGGCCATCGGCCCCTACTCCCAGGGCTATGAGGCCAACGGCTTCGTCTTTACCTCCGGCCAGATCCCCGTGGACCCGGCCACCGGCGCCATTCCCCAGGGCATCGCCGCCCAGGCCGAGCAGAGCTGCAAAAACGTGGGGGCCATCCTGGCCGCCGCCGGCGCGGGCTATGACCAGGTGGTCAAGACCACCTGCTTCCTGGCCGACATGGGCGACTTCGCCGCCTTCAACGAGGTGTACGCCCGCTACTTCACCTCCCGCCCCGCCCGCAGCTGTGTGGCGGCGAAGGACCTGCCCAAGGGGGTCCTGTGCGAGGTGGAGGCCATCGCCGTCAAATAACGTTCGACCGAAGCGAGGGGCCCGCGGCTGTGCCGCGGGCCCCTCGTCGCTATTTCTCTGTCATTTCCAGCAGCTCCTCCGCCTCCCGGCGGGTGTAGCAGGCGTTCAGCACTGCCAGCAGGGCGTTGGCGGTCATGTGCTCGGGCAGGTCCAGCCGCCGGAGCAGCGCCTGGCGCCGCCGGGCGCTGTCCGTCCCGCCGGCCAGGCCGGCGGCCATCAGGTCGGCCTTGGTCAGGGGCGGGACCGCCCCGGTCCGGGGGACGTCCCCCTCCAGGAAGGTGGCTCCCGCCCGGCGCAGCACCTCCTCCAGCACCTGGGGGGTCATGCCCTCCACCCCCAGCTTGCCCTCCTTCCCCGGCCGGCGCTTGCGCCGCTCCTTGCCGGGCAGGTCGGGGATATAAGCGTGCTTCAGATACTGGCCGGGGATGGCCCCCTTGATGCGGCTGCGGATGACGAAGCCCGCCCCGTCCGAGTCGGTGAGGACGATGAGGCCCCGCTTCTCCGCCGCCCGGCGCAGCAGGGCCATGCGCTCCGGGTCCTGAAAGATCTGAAAGCCCCCTGTCTCCAGGATCAGGGTGTCCACCACCTGGGACAGGGTGTTTTTGTCATAGCGGCCCTCCACGGCGACGGCCTCCCGGATGCGCAGCATGGTCTCCCCTCCCTCTCCCGCTCACTTTTCCGCCGGGGCGGCCAGCTCCAGCAGCAGGGCGGTGAGCAGCTCCTGGGGGTCCTGCCCGGTGGACTTCATTGCCACGTCGGTCTGGCCGCACCGGACCACCGCCCGGCGGCACCAGTCCAGGGAGAACCGCCGGGCCGCCCCCAGCAGCTTCTCCGCCTGAAAGGGGCGCAGCCCCCACAGCTCGGCCACATAGGAGGCCCCCTTTCCCCGGTCCAGGGCCAGGCGGGCGCTGTAAAGCTGTCTCAGCTGACGGCCCAGCGCCCCCATGATCTTGATGGGGTGCTCCTGCATCTGGTACAGCTCCCCCAGCACTTGGGCCGCCCGGTCGAAGTTCCTGGCCCCGATGGCGTCGGTCATGCGGAACACCACCGTGTCCAGCTGGGGGGTGGCCACCGCCTCCACATCCGCCCGGGTGATCTCCTCCCCCTTGGCGTAGGCGGCCACCTTTTCGATCTCTCCGATGAGGTTGGTCATCAAGTCGCCGCACAGGGCGATGAGCTCCTCGGCCAGCCCGGCGCTGATCTGCTTATCCAGGGAGCGGAACCGGCGGCGCACCCACTTCACCAGCTCCCCAGTCTCCTGCCGGGCGAAATTGACCACCGTGCCGTGGGCCTGGATGGCGGCGGCCAGCTTGGTGCGGGCGTCCCCCTTGTAGGGGATCAGGTCATAGACGAACACCAGGCACACGTAGTCGGGCAGGTCGGACAGCAGGGCCACGTACCCCTCCCGGTCCTTCTCCCCCGCCTTGAACAGGTCGAAGTCGGTGACCTGGACCAGGGTGCGCTGGGCCATCATGGGCAGACAGTCCAGGGCCTCCTCCAGCCGCCGGGGAGACATCTCCCCGGCGGGGACGGCGTGGAAATTGAACTCCCCCATCCCCCCGGACAGGAGCTGCTCCTTCAGCCGGGCCAGATAGTGGTCCCGCAGATAGGTCTCCTCCCCGTGGAAGATGTACAGCCTGCCCGGCGTCCCGGCCTCCAGGTCCCGGCGCAGCTGCTGATAGCCGGCGGTATCCGGCTTTTTCTCCTTGGACGGCATGCGGCGTCCTCCTTTGCGTCAAATCAGCCCCGGACCCGGATGGTCCCGTCCCGGTCGGTGCGGTAGATCGCCGCCCCCACGGCCTCCAGCTTGTCCAGGGTCTCCTGGGCGGGGTGGCCGTAGCGGTTGTCCAGCCCCACCGAAATGGCCGCCACCTCCGGCCGGAGGGCGTCCAGCAGCTCCTGGGTGGTGGAGGTGGCCGAGCCGTGGTGGCCCGTCACCAGCAGCTCGACGTCCGGCAGGTCGGCGATGGACAGCAGGGCCAGCTCCCCCTCCCCGGGCAGGTCCCCGGGGATCAGCACGTCGAAGTCGCCCGCGCTGGCCAGGGCGGTGAGGCCCAGCTCGTTGGTGTCCCCCGACTCCCCCACCACCGGGGCGTACAGGGTCAGGGACTGCCCCTCCCCCAGCTCCAGCCGGGTGTCCTCCCGGATGAAGGTCACCGGGACGTCCAGCTCTTGGGCCAGGGACAGGATTTCCTCCCGGAGGGGGTCCCCCTCCTCCACGTCGGGGAGGGCCACTGCCCCCACCTGGATACGCCGGAGCAACTGGGGCACTCCGTTGGCGTGGTCGGCGTGGTAGTGGGAGATCACCAGCAGGTCCAGGCTCCCCCGGCCCTGGGTCTGGATATAGTCGGCGGCGATGTCCCCCGGGTCGTCCCAGCTGTCCCCGCCGCAGTCCACCAGGATGAGCCGCTCCCCCTGCCGCAGGAGGACGCTCTGTCCCTGTCCCACGTCCAGGACGGTGACCGACAGGTTCCCCGACCGAAAGACGGCCCAGGTGGCCGTCAGGGCCAGGGCCAGGGTCAGCGCCCCGAAGCACAGGGCGGTGACCGGCCGCTTCTTCCCCCGGATCAGCACCGCGGCCAGGAGGAGCAGGTAGAGGAACACCACCCAGGCCCGGTACAGGACAGACTCCATGGACAGGGCGGCCAGGGTGGGCCGGGACAGCCAGTCCACCGCCCACAGCATATACCGGGCCAGCCAGGACAGGGGAACGGCCAGCAGCTGGGCCAGAGGCAGGCACAGCCAGGCCAGCACCCCCGCCAGCAGGCCGCCCAGCAGCAGGAAGCCCACCGCCCACAGGGTCAGCAGGTTGGCCAGGGGCGAGATCAGGGAGAAGGAGTGGAAGTAATAGGCCACCAGAGGGGTGGTGAGCACCGAGGCCCCCAGGGTGGAGGCCAGGGTGGACACCACGAACCGGGGCACCCGCCGCCACAGGCGGTCCAGTCGATTTTTGGGCCGGGTGTCCAGCCGGAGGGCGTGGCTGAGCCAGCCCTGGAGCTTGTCCCCGGTGAGCAGGATGCCCGCCACCGCGGCAAAGGACAGCTGCAGGCCGATGTGGGCGGCGGAGAAGGGGTTGGCCGCCAGCAGGCACATCAGGGCGAAGCCCAGAGAGGTGGCCGCGTCCCGCTCCCGGTCCAGGAGGGGGGCCAGCTGCAGCAGGACGATCATCACCGCCGACCGGGTCACCGAGGGGGTGTAGCCGGCGATGCCGCTGAAAAACACTGCCCAAAGGATGGTGAGCACGGCGGTGCTCCGCTTCCCCTTGCCCAGCAGGCGGGAGAGCAGGTCGGCCAGGAAGGCCAGGTGCATCCCGGACACGGCGATGGTGTGGGACAGGCCCACCCGCTCCAGAGAACTGGTGAACTGGTCGGTGAGGTTGTCCCGGTTGCCGGTGACGATGCCGTCCACCACGCCGCCCTCCTCCGCCGGGAAGGCGGCCCGGATGCCCTCCTTCAGCATCCGGGAGAGCACCGCCGGCCAGTACCGCCAGGGGAAGCCCTCCCGGGGCTCCACGTCCAGCCGGCCGTAGGCCTCCCCCTGAAGGAAGATGCCCTTGGCCGTGTAGTAGGTGATGGCCTCCCCGGAGAAGGTCCGGTTCCCCAGGGTCCAGTGGACCACGCTCTCGATCCGGTCCCCGGGGCGCAGGCCGGCCCCCTGCCCGTCCACATAGAGGACGGCGCTGGGTCTCGCCAGGCCCTCCGTATCCACCTGGACCAGGACGCTGTACCCGCCGTAGTCGGTCTCCTGGGGCCAGTCGGCCACCGTGGCCGTCATGCGGCAGGTCTGGTCGTCCAACTCCTGGGCGGGCCTGAAAAACAGCCAGCTGTACACCCCCGTCCACAGCAGTCCCGCAGCCAGGCCGAACAGGATCAGCCAGGCCCGCAGGCGGGCCCTCTCCCGGCGGCGCAGAAGGAAGGTCAGGGCGCAGGCCAGCAGGGCCAGGGCCCCGGACAGGGGAAACAGCCAGGGGTCCAGCTCCAGGTAGGTCCCGGCAAAGACGGCGGCGGAAAAGGAGAAGGCAAAGGCGGCCAGTGTGCGCATGGGCTCCCTCTCCCCTCTCTTGTTCTTCTGACATACAGAGTACCATGTCCGCCGGGATTTTGCAAGAGCGGCCCGCCTTGCCATTTCCACGGAAATGTGGTAGGATAGGGTCCTGTTCCGGCCGGTCCGGGACCCAACCCTTCACAAAAGGGC
>CALWYA010000125.1 GCA_944385645.1 uncultured Oscillospiraceae bacterium | reverse complement strand
GAATATCGGGAATATAGTAATCACCGCAACGGATATAGTTCAGTTCCTGCATCATATGTACCTCCAATAAGATTCAAACATTCTGTTAAAGATAGAAAAAGGCGATACCTGGTTGTGAAAACCAAGTATCGCCAATTTTTCTTGTCGCACTCCTGTACGGCAGCTACCCTATGCCAGTAATGTTCTCATACTGTCTTATTGAGGTACGCCTAATGGGCGGCTTTTTTGCGTTTTCTCGACTCTATTTATTATTTAGAGGGCCGCTCTCGGCCGCTTGGCCTCCAGGATGCCCGGGATGATGGCGCACAGGGAGCCGGCCACGATGAGGACGATACCCAGCAGCATATTAAAGGGGATCTCCTCCCCGTGGAGCCACCAGGCCAGGACGGGCGACAGGGCGGGTTTGAAGAAGTAGACCAGGGAGACCACGCTGGCCGGCTCGTACTCCATGGCCAGGAAGTAGGCGCAGAAGCCGATGCCCGCCACGCCGGCGGAGACGTAGAGCACGTAGGGCAGGTTCTCCAGGGTGTAACCGGACAGCAGGGGGATGTTGGCGAAGGCGGGCAGCCCGGCGGCGTTGATGGCGGCGGCAATGGCCGGAATGTGGCTCACCCCGATGAGGACCAGGATGATCAGACTGCCGAACAGAAAGCTGAAGCAGGTGACCACCGCTCCGCCGTACCTAGCCACCTGTTTTTTGCCCATGACCCCGTAGATGGAGAACAGGATGGTGGCCGCCAGGGACAGGATCACCCCCACGGGGTCCAACTGGGTGTGGAAGGGGTTGATGATGGCGATGGTTCCCGCCACCTCCAGCACCAGGGCGGCGATGTGCCGCACGTGGATGGCCTCGCCCAGGAGCAGGAAGGCCAGGAAGGTGACGAACACCGGGTTACAGCTGAACAGCACCGCCACCACCCCGGAGTCGGTGTAGTTGACAGAGAGCTGATAGATGGGCATGCAGATGGCGATGCCCACCAGGCCCAGCAGGGCAAAATAGCCTAGGCTCCTTCGGTCCAGGGTCTGCCCCCGCTTTTTCAGGGTCCGCCAGGCCAGGGGGGCCAGGAACAGAAATCCGATGAAGAACCGAGCGAAGGTGAGCTGGACCGAGTTGACCTCCCCCGCGATATATTTCAGCGCCACCTCGAAGGTGCTGAACATGATGGTGGCCACCGCGATATAGAAATACCCCTTTTTCACGCTTCCCCTCTCCCCTTTTCTCTTTCGCTCTTTTGGATTTTTCCCGCCCCCTGCGGGGACGGGAAAGCGAAAAAATCTGTTACTCCAGCATGGCCAGGAACTCCGCCTCGCTGAGCACGGGCACGCCCAGCTCCTGGGCCTTGCGCAGCTTGGAGCCGGCGGCCTCGCCGGCCACCACGTAGGAGGTCTTTTTGGACACCGAGCCGGCGGATTTGCCCCCCAGGGCCTCGATGCGGCTGGCGGCCTCGTCCCGGGTGAAGTGCTCCAGCGTCCCGGTGAGCACGAAGGTCAGCCCGGCAAACCGCTGGTCGCTCCCCTGCTCCGCCGCCTCCATGTTGACCCCCGCCTCCCGCAGGCGGGTGAGCAGGTGCCAGCTCTGGGGGCTGGCAAACCAGTCCAGGATGCTCCGGGCCGTGATCTCCCCGATGTCGTCCACGGCGGTGAGCTCCTCCAGCGAGGCGTTCTCCAGGGCATCCATGGTGCGGAACCGGGCGGCGAGCACCTTGCCCGTCTTCTGCCCCACCTGCCGGATGCCCAGGGCGTAGATTAGCCGGGACAGGTCCTGCTCCCGGGACCGGGCGATGGCCTCCACCAGATTTTGGGCGGACTTCTTGCCCATGCGCTCCAGCTGGGCTACGTCCTCCTCCTTCAAAAAGTACAGGTCCCCGGGGGTCCTGACCAGCCCGGCGTTCACCAGGTTCTCCACCACGGCGATGCCCAGCCCCTCGATGTCCATGGCGTCCCGGCTGGCGAAGTGGGCCAGGTTGCGCAGCAGCTGAGCGGGGCACTCGGCCCCGGTGCAGCGGATGTGGGCCCCGTCCTCGTCCCGCTCCACCGGGGCCCCGCACACGGGGCAGACGGCGGGAAAGACATAGGGGACGGTCCCCTCAGGACGTTTCTCGGCCACCACCGACAATACCTCAGGGATGATCTCCCCCGCCTTGCGCACCAGCACCGTATCCCCGATGCGGATGTCCTTCTCAGCGATGAAGTCCTGGTTGTGGAGGGTGGCGCTGGTGACAGTGGTGCCCGCCAGCCGCACCGGCTCCAGCTGAGCCTTGGGGGTGAGCACCCCCGTCCGGCCCACCTGGATGGTGATGTCCACCACCCGAGAGGGCTTCACCTCAGGGGGATATTTATAGGCAGCCGCCCACCGGGGGAACTTGGCGGTGGAGCCCAGGACCTCCCGCTGGGCCAGATCGTTGACCTTGATCACCGCCCCGTCGATGTCAAAGGGGAAGCTGTCCCGGTGCTCCCCGATGTCCGCCACATGGGAGACGGCCTCCTCAATGGTGGCGGAGGTGTAATGGGGGATCACCTTAAAGCCCTTGTCCCGCAGATAGTCCAGCGTCTCCAAATGGGTGCGGAAGGTCTCCCCCTCCGCCCACTGGACGTTGAACACGGCGATGTCCAGCCGGCGAGCGGCGGCCACCTTCGGGTCCAGCTGCCGCAGGGAGCCGGCGGCGGCGTTCCGGGGGTTGGCGAACAGGGCCTCTCCCCTCTTCTCCCGCTCCTCGTTCAGAGCGTGGAACACCTTTTTGGGCATATAGACCTCTCCCCGGACGATGAGCTGCCCGGGGGCGTCAGGGATGCGCAAAGGGATGGAGCGCACGGTGCGCAGGTTCTCGGTGACGTCCTCCCCCACCTGGCCGTCTCCCCGGGTGGCCCCCCGGACAAACAGGCCGTCCTGATACTCCAGGGCCACCGACAGCCCGTCCACCTTGGGCTCCACGTCGTAGGCGGCCTCCGGAACCGCCCCCCGCACCCGCTGGTCGAACTGCCGCAGCTCGTCATAGTCGAACACGTCCTGGAGGGACTCCAGGGGCACCTTATGGACCACTTGGGTGAAGGAGTCCAGGGCCTGTCCCCCCACCCGCTGGGTGGGCGAGTCGGGAGTCACCGCCTCCGGGTGGGCCGCCTCCAGCTCCTCCAGCCGGCGCAGCTGGTGGTCATAGTCGTAGTCGGACATGGTGGGCCGGTCCAGCACATAGTACTCATAGCCCGCCCGGGTCAGCCGCTCCCGCAGCTCTTGGATCTCCCTCAGCTCGTCCATTTTGGGTCACGCTCCCTTGTCTTGACAGTGAAATCGGACCGCCGCCCGGGGAAAAAGCGCCCGGAGCAGGGCGTACAGCCCAAAGCCCAGCACCGCCCCTGTGGTGTTCAGGATGACGTCGTCGATGTCGGTGCTGCGGCCGATGAAAAATTGGATACATTCAATGGTACAGGAGGTGAGCAGGCCCAGCAGAAGTGCCTTCCACCACCCCCACCCCCGCCACAGCAGGGCGGGGAAAAAGCCCACCGGAAAGAAGATCCCGATGTTGGCCAGCATGAGGAACATCACCCAGGGACCCCGGAAGGCCCGCCAGATCTCCTGAAAAGGGATCAGCTGGAGGGTCTGCCGCTGGATAACCCAGTCCACGGGCGGGAAGAGCGGTGTCTCCCCCCGCAGGGCACTCTGCCAGTGGGCGAGGTTCCAGAAGCCGGCGGGAAACACGGTGAGGGCGGCCAGTCCGGCGCAGAACATGACAAACAGCAGCAACCCGCCCTCGCGCCAGGGGCCGCTGACCAGCCCCCGGGCTGCCAGACGCCTGCGCCGCGCAGGCAGCAGGGCGCAAAAAACGGCCAGCGCCAGCAGCATACAGGGCAGCATCTCCCCCGCATAGTACAGGATATTGTCCCCGTACCACAGCAGAGTGTCCAGCAGCGTCATGGAATCATCCTCTCGAAGTTCAATGCCCGGTTTCGCCGAGCTGGAGATAGGTGTCAGGCACCCGGCCCACGATGACCGTCTCGGCGATGGGCACGTCGGTGCGGCACACCGCCTCCGCCCGCCCTCCGGGGAGCATGAGGGTCAGGGGAATCTCCAGCTCCAGAGAGATGCGGTGGAGCGTCTGGTTCACTCCGGCGGAGGAAAACTCGCTGGAGAACTCCCCCGCCGCCGTCCCCACCGTCATGGCGTGGACCTTGACGGTGGGCCCCAGGCCCCACAGCAGGTCGAAGTCCAGCAGACTGCCCAGGGGGATCTGGATCTGGGTCACGTCCACCCCCTCCAGGGCCGCCAGGGCAGCCCCCAGCAGCTGGGCCCGCAGGCGGTTCAGGGCGGCGGTGTCAGTGGTGACGGCGGTAATGGCGCCGTCCTCCCCCCGCTGGATGGTCACCAGGTCGGCATAGCCCACCCCGCTCTCCTCCAGCTGGTTCCAGATGGCGTCCTCCACCACCCGGGTCATCTCGTTCTGGGTCTGGGCCTGGGCCGCCGCCACCACCATGGGCCGCAGGCGGGCCTCCAGCGCCCCGACGATCCCGGCGGCCACCAGCAGTCCGGCCAGTATCGTGACCAGCCAGGGAGGCGGCCCTCCCCGGCGCAGGTTTCCCCGGAACCTTCGCGCAAACCGCCGCAGCCGCCGATCCATGGGCCCTCCCCCCTCTCTCAGGAGAGGGTATGCGCCCCACAGCTCGGCCTATGCCCTCAGCCCCGCAGCAGCTCCTCCACCGCCAGCAGGACTCCCAGGCGGCCCGACTCGAAGGTGAGCCCCCCCTGGAGATAGACGGTGTAGGGCTCCCGCATGGGGGCGTCGGCGGACAGCTCGATGGAAGCCCCCTGGATGAAGGCCCCGGCGGCCATGATGACC
>CALWYA010000124.1 GCA_944385645.1 uncultured Oscillospiraceae bacterium | reverse complement strand
AGCGAGACTGATGAGGGTGCCCACGGAAGTGATACCCCTCTCGTCCGCCCCCTCATCCGGCCCTGCGGGCCGCCTTCCCCCCAGGGGGAAGGTCCGGCGCGTTATCCGTAGGGGCCGATGTCCCCATCGGCCCGCCCCTACGGTGGTTTCGGTTCGTCCATATCCACAGGCCCGTCCCAAAAATTTCCACGCCGTCCAAAACCGCCCGAATCCGACGGGGGCGGTGGCCTATAATGGCCCTGGACAAACCAGAAAGCGAGGCGGGGAATATGTCTTTGACCTGCAGGGAGCGGGACCGGGAGCTGACCGCCCGGGTGGGCGGCGAGCTGGACCACCACCGGGCCCGGGCGGTGATGGAGGAGCTGGACCGGCGCATCGGCGAGGCCCGGCCCCGGGTGCTGGTCCTGGACCTGAGCGAGCTGACCTTCACCGACAGCTCGGGCATCGCGGTCCTCCTCCGGGCCCAGCGGCGGATGGCCCAGACCGGGGGGAGCCTGCGGGTGAAAGGGACCCCCGAACAGGCCCGGAAGGTGTTCCGGGCCGCCGGCCTGGAGCGGCTGATCCGCTTTGAGGAGGACGGGCCGGAGGGCCCGGAGCACAGCAAGACGGCGCGCGCCGCGGAAAGGGACGATACATAGTATGAAAGTGGAAAACCAAGTGACCCTGGACTTCCCCAGCCGCTCGGCCAACGAGGGCTTCGCCCGGGCGGCGGCGGCCTGCTTCGCTGCCCAGCTGGACCCCACCCTGGAGGAGGTCAACGACATCAAGACCGCCGTCTCCGAGGCGGTGACCAACGCTATCGTCCACGCCTACCCGGACACCATCGGCCGGGTCACCGTGAAGCTGCGGGTCCGGGAGGGCAATCTGCTGGAGATCGTGGTGAAGGACCGGGGGGTGGGCATCGCCGACGTGGAGCGGGCCCGCACCCCCCTGTTCACCACCGGGGGAGAGGAGCGCTCCGGCATGGGCTTCACCATCATGGAGAGCTTCATGGACACCCTGAAGGTCCGCTCCGCCCCGGGGAAGGGGACCACCGTCACCATGGGGCGGCGGATCGCCCGCCGGGCGGGGCGGGGATGAGCGGCGCCCTGTCCGACCCCGCCCTCCTCCGGGCCGCCCGGGAGGGGGACGACCGGGCCTGCGAACAGGTGCTGCTGGAGAACAACGGCCTGATCTGGAGTGTGGCCCGCCGCTATTACGGCCGGGGGGTGGAGCCCGACGACCTGTACCAGCTGGGCTGCCTGGGCTTTTTGAAGGCGGTGCGGGGCTTCGACCCGGACTACGGCACCCAGTTCTCCACCTACGCCGTCCCCAAGATCGCCGGGGAGATCCGCCGCTTCCTCCGGGACGACGGGCCGGTGAAGGTGAGCCGGGGGCTGAAGGAGCAGGGGATGGGGATCCGGGCGGCCCGGGTCCGGCTGACCGGCCTGCTGGGCCGGGAGCCCACCCTGTCCGAGCTGGCGGCGGACACCGGCCTGACCGCCGAGGAGATCGCCTGCGCCGAGACCGCCGCCGAGCCGGTGGTCTCCCTCCAGGCCCAGGTGGGGGAGGACGGCCTCACCCTGGAGGGACTGCTCACCTGCGGGGGCGAGGAGGAGCGGGTGGTGGAGCGGCTCACCCTGCGCGCCGCAGTGGCCGGCCTGCCCGACCGGGAGCGGCAGGTGGTGGCCCTGCGGTACGGCCGGGGGATGACCCAGACCGCCGCCGCCCGGGTGCTGGGGGTGTCCCAGGTGCAGGTGTCCCGGCTGGAGCGCCGAGCCCTGGAGCGGCTGCGCCGGGAGCTGGAATAGAAAAAACCGCCCCGCCCGCCGGAGAGACCGGCGGGCGGGGCGGTTTGGAGGACATAGATGACAGCCTCCCCTTGGCGGAGGGGAGGCTGCGGGAGGCGGCGAAGGGGAGAGAGTGTAAAGTCCAGGAGAGAGGGGGACTTACGCCTCCGCCGCCGTGATCCGGCCCCGGGGGAAGTGAAAAGGCCCGGGCCGGGAATGGATGGGCAAGGGAGCATGGAGAGATGGCCCCTTTGCTGTGATTATTATAACAAGACAGAGATAAAGCGGGCGTAAATGATGAAAAAATCCGCATAAAAAAACCGTAAAGGACAGGCGCGCCGCGCCTGTCCTTTTGGCATACGCTCAGTCGTCCAGCATCCGGTAGCCGATGCCCAGCTCGGTGTGGATGTACTTGGGGTCGGAGGGGTTCTCCTTCAGCTTGCGCCGGATGTTGGCCATGTTGACCCGGAGGATCTGGTTGTTGCCGCTCCCCCCGTAGGGGCCCCACACGTGCTTGAGGATAAAGTCATAGGTGAGCACCTTGCCGGCGTGGATGGCCAGCAGCTCGAGGATCTTGAACTCGTTCTGGGTGAAGTGGATCTCCTCGTCCCCCAGCAGCACCTGGTGCTTGGACAGGTCCACCGTCAGGTCCTTGATCTGGTACACGTCCCGCTGGATGCCCTGGCTGAGCTTGAGCCGCTCGGACCGGCGCAGGGCGGAGCGGATGCGGGCCAGCAGCTCGGACACGCCGAAGGGCTTGACCACATAGTCGTCCGCCCCCAGGTCCAGGGCCTTCACCTTCTCGTTCTCCCGGTCCCGGGCGGAGATGATGATGACGGGCACGTCCTGGGGCAGATCCTGGAACTGGGCCAGAATGTCCATCCCGTCCATGTCGGGCAGACCCAGATCCAGCAGGACCAGGTCGGGGCTGTGGGAGAAGAACAGGGACATGCCCTCCTTCCCCCGGAAGGCGGGGATGGCCTTGTAGTCGTTGGCGGTCAGGGCCCGGCAGATGAAGTTGCTGATAGAGTGGTCATCCTCGATGACCAGGACGGTCTGCTTTTCACTCATTGTCTGTCTCCTCCATGGGCAGGCCGAAGCGGAAGACCGCTCCGCCCTTGGGATCGTTCCCCGCGGCGAAAAAGCCGCCGTGGGCCTTGATGATGCGCTGACACACGGACAGGCCGATGCCCATCCCCCGGGTGCTGTCCCCGGACAGGGAGTGGGGCAGGGGCTGGCCGGTCTGGACCGCCTGACACACGTCGGGGGGCAGGCCCCGGCCCTGGTCCCGCACCTCCACCACGGCGAAGTCGTCCTGGCGGAAGAGGTTGAGGCGGATGTGCTCCAGGTCCCCGGAGTGGCGCACCGCGTTCTCCAGCAGGTTGACGATGACCTGTTTCACCAGGAAGGGGTCCATGGGCAGATAGAGGATGTCCTCCGGCAGCTCCAGCTGAATGCGGCAGTTGGGGAAGTGCCGCCTGGTGGCCATGAGGGCGTCCCCCGCCACCTCCTCCAGCATCTCGGGCTGCTTGTGCAGGGGGACGGAGCCGTCCTGGACCCGGGTGATGGACAGCAGGTTCTCGATCATCACGGTGAGGGAGTCGGCGTCCTGCTTGATGTCGTTGAGCATGGCCAGGTTCTTCTCCGAGACGTCCGAGCTGGACATGAGGACGGACACCGCCCCGGAGATGGCGGTGAGGGGGGTGCGCAGGTCGTGGGACACCGCCCGGAGGATGTCGCTGCGCATGGCCTCCCGCTCGGACTGCATCTGGATGGCCGCCTTTTCGGCGTTGAGCTTCTCGTTCATGGCGTACAGCTCTTTGGTGGCCCGCTCCCGGCGGACCGCCTCGATGGCCTGCTGCTTCACCCGGGCGGTGAGGGTGCACACCACGCAGGAGACAGCCACCATGGACATCATGGTCACCGGATAGCCGGAGATGGTCAGGTTGAAGGCGGCGTAGGGGTACATGAAGAAGTAGTTGATGCAGAAGGCGCCGATGATGGAGGCGGCGATGCCGTAGAGATACCCGTGGGTCACCAGGGAGATGAGCACCACCGCCAGCACGAAGACCAGGGCGGAGTTGTTCTCCCCGCCCGTGTGGTCGATGAGGATGCGGCTGGCCCCGTAGGCGGCGAAGAGGAAAAAGGCGGTGGCGGCCAGGTCCCGGGGAATGGCGGGAACCCGGCGGTAGAGCTCCTCCATCCGCTGGAGGGCCCGGTCCACCCGCTGGGAGAAGTTCATGGTTTCCCGACTCCTTTCCCCGGTATTATACCAAAAGAGCGCCCCGGCGTAAAGAGGGAAGATGCGCCCGGACCGGGCGGAAAGGGCGGGCGAAAAGGGCGGCTTCCTATTGTATCCGGGGGAAAAGAGTGATATAATAAAACGATTTCCGGCCCCGCCGGACAAACAGGAACGCCCCGCTCTCTCTGCGCGCCTCCTCTCCCCGGAACCGGGGGCGGACGGCCGCCGGAACGCGCGCAGGACGAGAGCGGGAGACAGGGAAAAGGATGGGATCAGACATGACCTACAAAGAGGAATTCATCACCTTCATGGTGCGCTCCGGCGTGCTCACCTTCGGGGACTTCATCACCAAGTCGGGCCGCCCCACCCCCTATTTCGTCAACACCGGCAACTATAAGATGGGCGCCCAGGCGGCCCAGCTGGGGGACTACTACGCCGCCTGCATCCAGGAGAACATGCCTGAGGGCATCACCGCCCTGTTCGGTCCCGCCTACAAGGGCATCCCCCTGGCGGTGTCCGCCGCCGCCTCCCTGTACCGCAACTACGGCCGGGACCTGCCCTACTGCTTCAACCGCAAGGAGGCCAAGGACCACGGCGAGGGCGGCTCCATGGTGGGCTACAAGCCCCAGGACGGGGACAGCATCGCCATCGTGGAGGACGTGGTCACCGCCGGCACCGCCGTGCGGGAGTCCATCGAGCTGTTCAAGCACGTGGCCGACGTGCACATCAAGGCCCTGTTCGTCTCGGTGGACCGGATGGAGCGGGGCACCCGGGAGTGCTCCACCCTGGACGAGCTGCGCCAGGACTACGGCATCCAGGTCTTCCCCAT
>CALWYA010000123.1 GCA_944385645.1 uncultured Oscillospiraceae bacterium | reverse complement strand
CGGGCACCGCCACCCGGACGATCTCACAGCCGGCGGCGGCCAGGGCCCGGATCTGCCGGAGGGTGGCCTCCACGTCGGCGGTGGGGGTGTTGCACATGGACTGGATGGTGACGGGCGCTCCGCCCCCCACGGGGACAGAGCCCACCAGGATCTGTCGGGTCACAGAAGTTCTCCTCCTTTGGTTCAGCGGCCGAACAGCTTGCCGATGTCGCTCATCATCACCACTGCCGACAGGCACAGCAGGGCGGCCAGGCCGGCCATGTGGACATAGCCCTCGTACTTGGGGTCGATCTTCCGGCGGGCCAGGGCGTACAGCGCCCCGTTCACCAGCAGGAAGAACACCCGTCCCCCGTCCAGGGCGGGCAGGGGCAGCAGGTTCATCACTGCCAGGTTGACGGCGATGAGGGCGGCCAGATAGCCCATGCTCCAGGCGGCGTCAAAGAGGGTGGCCGACTGGCTGCCCACCTGGGTCATCATGTCCACAATGCCCACCGGGCCGGACAGCTCCCGCAGGCCGATCGCCCCGGTGACCAGGTCGCCCAGGCTGATCCAGGTGGTGCGCACCATGTCCACGGCGGAGTTCCAGGCGTAGGCCAGCTTATCCAGGGCCCCGGCGGGCTGGGCCACCTTCTGGATGGACAGCCCCCGCAGGCGGGTGTAGTTCCCCTCCTCGTCGGTGCGCTCCTGATAGGGCAGGTAGACGTCCTTCAGCTCTACCGCTTCCCCGTCCCGTTCCACTACGAAGTCCAGGGTCTCCCCCGCCCGGCTGAGGAAGAACTGGGCGTTGCCGCTGACCAGCACCCGGTGGCCGTCCACCTCCAGGAACACGTCCCCGGGCAGCAAACCGCAATCCTCCACGCCGTAGCCCTCCAGGGGGCCGCCGTAGACCTCTTCATAGAAGCCCACAGCCGGGGTATAGAGCACCAGCAGCACCACCAGCCCGGTGAGGAAATTCATGGCCGCCCCGGCGCACAGGATGAGGAATTTCTTCCACCCCGCCGCCCGGCCGAAGGAGCGGGGGTCGGCGGAGTCGTCGTCCTCCCCCTCCATGGCGCAGAAGCCCCCGATGGGCAGAGCCCGCAGGCTATAAAGGGTCTCACCTTTCTGTCTCTGGAGCAGGGCCGGCCCCATCCCCACGGCGAACTCGTTCACCTTGACCCCCAGCAGCTTGGCGGAGGCAAAGTGTCCCAGCTCGTGGGTGGCGATCAGGAACCCGAAAATGAGAATGGCAACGATGATGTAGAGCATAGTTCCTCCAAACGTTCGGATTTCAGCGGGAGGCCAGCACGGCCTCCCGGGCCGCCCGGTCGGCCTCCAGAATGTCCCCCAGGGCGGGGTCCTGCACCGGCGCGACCTGTTCCATGGCCAGAGCCACTTTGTCGGCGATGTCCAAAAAGCCGATCTTCCCCTCCAGGAACAGGCCCACCGCAGCCTCGTTGGCCCCGTTGAGGATGGCCCCGGCGGTGCCGCCGATCCTGGCCGCCTCCAGGGCCAGGGCCAGACAGCGGAAGGTGTCCAGGTCGGGCTCCCCGAAGGTGAGGGGCCCGCAGTGCCACAGATCCAGAGGGGTGCCCGGTCCGCCGGCCACCCGGCGGGGCCAGGTGAGGGCGTACTGGATGGGCAGGCGCATGTCCGGCGTCCCCAGCTGGGCCAGCATGGCGTTATCACAGTATTCCACCAGGGAGTGGATGATACTCTCCCGGTGGATGACCACGGAAATTTTTTCCACAGGCATCTGGTACAGGTGCATGGCCTCCATGACCTCCAGCCCCTTGTTCATCAGGGTGGCCGAGTCCACGGTGATCTTGGCCCCCATGGACCAGTTCGGGTGCTGTAAGGCGTCTTCTCTTGTCATCCCCTGCAGCTCCTGGCGTTTCTTTCCATAGAAGGGGCCCCCGGAGCAGGTGAGGATCAGCCGCTTCACCTCGCCCCGGTCCCGGTTGCCCTCCAGGCACTGGAACAGGGCGCAGTGCTCCGAGTCCACCGGCAGGATACGGGCGCCGTAGTCCCGGGCCTCCTCCAGCACCAGGGGGCCGGCGCACACCAGAGTCTCCTTGTTGGCCAGGGCGATCCGCTTGCCCTCCCGGATGGCGGCCAGGGTGGGGCGCAGGCCGGCCATCCCCACCATGGCTGCCACCACGGTATCCGCCTCAGGAAGGGCGGCCGCCTCCAGCAAGCCCTCCTGTCCGCTGAGCACCCGCACGTTGGTGTCGGCCAGCCGCACTCGCAGGTCGGCGGCGGCCCGCTCGTCGGCCAGCACCGCCAACTCCGGGCGGAACCGCCGGGCCTGCTCCTCCATCCGCTCCACGCTGGAGTGGGCCGTCAGGGCGGCCGCCCCCATGCCCAGGGCCTCCATAACCTCCAGGGTCTGCCGGCCGATGGAGCCGGTGGACCCCAAAATCGTGATGTTTCTGCTCATAGCGTCTCCTTACCGGTACGAATTTCGGACTACCACTCGTGCGCCCGGGCAGTGACGGTGCCCTCCAGCAGGGCCCAGGCCTCCTGATACAGGGTCTGATGGTCCAGGATCACGTAGTGGGTATCCCCAAACTGGGCGGAGCAGAACTGGGGATCGGTGCCCAGGTTGACGAACAAATCATCGTCCTCCAGGAGCACCTTGATGTAAAGGGCCACAGAGCCGTCCGAGACCTGGAAGCTCTGGGGCCGGGGCAGGAGCCTGGGCCGCATCTCCGCCCCCAGGAACAGGGCCGCCAGGGCGTCCTCCACCCCATCGGGCAGCTCCTCTCCGGAGATGTCGCAGGCATAGGACGTCTCTCCCCGCCCAAAGTACGCATGGATGGACTGTACATGGGGGGCGCTGTCCGGCGCCAGCATGGGCCTACTCCGGAAGTAAACCGCCCCGGCCGCCGCGGCGAGCACAAGGATGACTGCCACTGCGACGACTACGGTCCGCTTTTTCATACCGCACCTCCAGCTTGGCCGCGTTTCATCTTGTCTATTTTCATTTGCTTTCCCCCGGCTGCGGGGGATAGTCGATCAGAATGGCGGGGCCAGCTCCACCAGCAGCAGCAGCATGGGGGCGGCGAACACCATGGAGTCGAACCGGTCCAGCATCCCCCCGTGGCCCGGGAGGAGGTGGCCGTAGTCCTTGACCCCGTACTGCCGCTTCACAAAGGAGAAGGCCAGGTCGCCCAGCTCGGTGACGGCGCTGCCCACCAGACCGTACACCGCCAGAGTGGGCAGGGACACCGCCAGCCCGGCGAACCGGATCAGGATCAGCCCGTACAGCAGCAGGAAGATACCGCCGGCCAGGATGCCGCCGATGTAGCCCTCCACCGACTTGTTGGGGCTGACCTTGGTGATCCCCCGGTGCCGGCCCAAGAACACCCCGGCGAAGTAGGCCCCCGCGTCGGTGAGGAAGGCGCAGATGACGGGGAGCAGCACCAGATACCGGCCGTTGTCCATCTCCTTCAGCTGCACCAGGGCGGACAGGAACAGGGGGATGGCCACCCCGCCAAAGAGGCAGACCATCACGTGCTCGAAGTCCATGGCCTGTTCGGTGCCGTACAGCCGGACGGCCAGCAGGAACAGCCCGCACATTAGGACCACGGCTACTGCTCGGGTGCCCCAGTCGTCCAGCCCCACCCAGTACCCCAGGGGGATCAGGGCGGCGGCCAGCACCGTCAGCACATAGGCCCCGTTGTGGTGGGCCACCCGGGTGGCCCGGAGCAGCTCGAAGGCGGCCATAGCCGAGATGGCCGCCATGACCGCCGCCAGCCACACGGGGGGCAGGAAGAACAGCACCACAAAGAACAGCGGGGCCAGCACCACCGCCACCAGGATGCGCGTTGCCAAATCAAACACCTCCGAACCGGCGGCTGCGGCCCTGATAGGCCGCGATGGCCCGGTGAAGCTCCTCCTTGGAGAAGTCGGGCCAGAGCACGTCGGTGAAGTAGAACTCCGCGTAGGCGGACTGCCACAGCAGGAAGTTGGACAGCCGCAGCTCTCCGCTGGGCCGGATCACCAGGTCGGGGTCGGGGACTCCCCGGGAGAACAGATAGCTCCCAAACTGGTCCTCCGTAAGATGGTCCGGGTCGGCCCTCCCCTCCAGGCAGTCCCGGGCATAGGCCCGGGCGGCCCGCATGAGCTCGTCCCGGCCCCCGTAGTTCAGGCAGATGTTCACCTGGCAGCCGTCGTAATGCCGGGAGATCTCCCGGGTGCGCTCGCACAGCTGCCGCAGCTCGGGGGTCAGGGGGGACAGGTCGCCGAAGAACTCCATCTTCACCTTGTCCCGCTCCATGCGGCCGATGGCCTCCAGCAGGTACTTGCGCAGCAGGCCCATGATGGCCCCCACTTCCTCCGCCGGCCGCTTCCAGTTCTCGGTGGAGAAGGCGTAGACCGTGAGGTACTCCAGGCCGATGTCCTTGCAGTAGGTGGCGATGGTGCGGAAGGTCTCCGCCCCCGCCGCGTGGCCGGCGGTGCGGGGCAGTCCCCGCTTCTTGGCCCAGCGGCCGTTGCCGTCCATGATGATGGCGATGTGCCGGGGCAGGCGGTCAAAGTCCACCTGGGCCCCGCTCTGGTCTTTCCCTCTAAACAGCGGCATGCCGTCTCCACTCCTCATTCCAAAAGCGAACGCGGAAGAGTGGCTCGTTCCGCGTTCGCCTGGTCGTTCTCTCTATTCCGGTCAGACCGCCATCAGTTCCTTTTCCTTCTTGGCGGTCAGCTCGTCGATGTCCTTGCACCGCTTGTCGGTCAGGTCCTGAAGCTCCTTCTCCAGATTCTTCAGGTCGTCCTCGGTGAGCTCGGAGTTCTTCTTCTGCTTTTTGAAGTCCTCCATGGCGTCCCGGCGGATGTTCCGCAGGGCCACCTTGCCCTCCTCGCCGTACTTGCGCACCTGCTTGGT
>CALWYA010000122.1 GCA_944385645.1 uncultured Oscillospiraceae bacterium | reverse complement strand
CCGTCATGCACGACAATTATGATGAGGAGCTGCTGATGCAGCTGGTGGAGCAGCGGCAGTACCGGCGGCTCCGGGAAGAGCTGGCCCAGATGAACGAGGTGGACATCGCCGAGTTCCTGGACGAGCTGGACGTGGAGCAGGAGATCCTGGTGTTCCGCCTGCTGCCAAAGGATATGGCGGCGGAGGTGTTCACCTATCTGGAGAACGCCGACGACCAGGAGAAGCTGATCGGGGCCCTCAGCGACCGGGAGCTGCGGGAGGTGCTGGACGAGCTGTACCTGGACGACACGGTGGACCTGATCGAGGACATGCCCGCCAACGTGGTGTCCCGGATCCTGCGCAACACCGACGCCTCCACCCGCAGCCAGATCAACCAGCTGCTCAACTACCCCAAG
The DNA here is from genome assembly GCA_944385645.1 of uncultured Oscillospiraceae bacterium. Lineage (GTDB taxonomy): Bacteria > Bacillota > Clostridia > Oscillospirales > Oscillospiraceae > Lawsonibacter. The sequence goes on along the minus strand of CALWYA010000122.1, from coordinate 4,574 downwards.
GACTCCGCCGGCTCCATCATGACCACCGAGTTCGTGGACCTGCACCCGGACGCCACGGTGGAGCAGTCCTTCGCCCGCATCCGGAAGGTGGGGCTGGACAAGGAGACGGTCTACACCTGCTACGTCACCCAGAACCGGGTGCTGCTGGGGGTGGTCACCGTGCGGCGGATGCTCCTGTCCGCCTATGAGACCCGCATCAGGGACATCATGGAGACTAACGTGCTGTCGGTGAACACCCATGAGGACAAGGAGGACGTGGCCCAGCTGTTCTCCAAGTACGACCTGTCGGCCATCCCCGTGGTGGACGGGGAGGACCGCCTGGTGGGCATCATTACCTTCGACGACGCTATGGACGTTATCGAGGAGGAGACCACCGAGGACTTCGAGAAGATGGCGGCCATCCTCCCCTCTGACAAGCCCTATCTGAAGACCGGGGTGTTCGAGACCTGGCGCTCCCGCATCCCGTGGCTGCTGCTGCTCATGCTGTCGGCCACCTTCAGCGGCATGATCATTACCCACTTCGAGTCGGTGCTGGCCTCCTGCGTGGTCCTCACCTCCTTCATCACCATGCTCTCGGGCACCGGGGGCAACTCGGGCTCCCAGTCGTCGGTGGCGGTCATCCGCGCCCTGTCCCTGGGGGAGGTGGAGTTCTCCGACATGTTCGCGGTGGTGTGGAAGGAGCTGCGGGTGGCCCTCCTGTGCGGGGTGTGCCTGGGGGCGGCCAACTTTGTCAAGATGATGCTGGTGGACCGGCTGCTCATGGGCAACGGGGAGGTCACCGTCCCGGTGGCCCTGGTGGTGTGCTGCACCCTGGTGCTCACCGTGCTGTGCGCCAAGATCGTGGGCTGCACCCTGCCCATGGCGGCGGAGAAGATTGGCATCGACCCCGCCGTGATGGCGGCCCCCTTCATCACCACCATCGTGGACGCCCTGTCCCTGCTGATCTACTTCGCCATCGCCAGCCAGGTGCTGGGGATCTGAACCGGAACAGCCGGACCTCCGCGCAGCGGGGGTCCGGCTGTTTGATCAGGCGCAGGAGGGGCGGTTTGCCTCGGGAACAGGCTCAAAACGGAAGCCCCAATTCTTTTATGTGTTCCCGCCCCCGCAGGGGGCGGGAACAGCAAGAAAAAATTTTGAACCTGGGAACACAGAAGCGAATGGGGAAAAACGGAAAATGGAAGCTTTCGTTGCTTGCGGCAACGGGCCCGATCCCCTACAATGGAGGCATCCGGAGACGAAAGGAGACTTGTCCTGTATGCTGAACGAAAATATCAGAGCGATCCGGAGGTCAAGGGGACTTTCCCAGGAGGAGCTGGCCATCAGGCTGAATGTTGTGCGGCAGACCATCTCCAAATGGGAGAATGGATTGTCGGTCCCCGACGCCGATCTGCTGATCGCCCTGTCGGAGGTGCTGGAGACGCCGGTGAGCACGCTGTTGGGCGAGACGGTCTCCGAGCCGAAGGCGGATGACTGGCGGGCAATCGCGGAAAAGCTGGAGGTCATCAATTTGCAGCTGGCGCGGAGAAGGGCCGCGCGGCGGAGCATCCTCCACTGGGCCTGCATCGCCCTGTGCGCGGGCATTGTGGCTGTGTCCGCCTTCCTGCTCACATGGGGGAGCCCGTATCTGAGCTGGGACTACGCCGACCCCGAGACCGCCGTGCTGGGGGTGGCCGTGCACGCGCTGGAGTGGCTGTTTGTCCGGCTTGCGCCGGTCGCGCTGGCCGGGGCCCTTGTGGGGGCGGTTCTGACGCGGAGAAGGGGGTAGGCGGGAGAGCGGCCCGTGGAGCCCAAAGGGAAGAACCTCTGCCGGGCGGCGCGTAATTAAGCCGGGACAGAAAAAGCGGTCCAACCGGCCTTCTGGCCGTTGCGCCGAGTGGCGCGTAAATTCGGAGCCGCGGCAGCGGCGGAGAATTGCGGAGGGGCGGCTTTGCCGCCCTGAGCATTGAAATCACCGAAGGGTGGAGCGACCAACGGGAGCGAAACCCAAAAAGAAAGACATCTGCAAAAAGCAGATGTCTTTCTTTTTGGTGGAGACAACAGAACTCGAATCTGTGACCTCTCGCGTGTGAGGCGAGCGCTCTACCGGCTGAGCTATGCCTCCATATCAGGCTGGCTGATGGGGTGGGTGGTGACCCGGACGGGACTCGAACCCGTGTTGCCGCCGTGAAAGGGCGGAGTCTTAACCGCTTGACCACCGGGCCGTTTTCTTGTATGAAATCGGATCGACGACCCGTTCCTGGAAATGGTAGCGGCAACTGGATTTGAACCAGTGACACCGCGGGTATGAACCGCGTGCTCTAGCCAACTGAGCTATGCCGCCGTACAGCCCTCTCGAACAGGGCAAGGGATAGTATAGCCGATTTCTCTCCGCTTGTCAACAGAAAAATCAAAATTTTCTCCGGGGATTTTTCACCCCACCCGCCCGGACCGGGTCCGGGCGGGTGGGGGAGGGGAGCGTTTCTGAGAGCGGGAGGCGATCAGCGGAAATACTCGGCCCCGGACTCGAACAGGGGCTGGTGCTTCTCGCCGGGGATGTTCACCCCCACGAAGGGGCCCCGGCGCTCCAGGTGGCCCATCTTGCCGAAGACCCGGCCGTCGGGGGAGAAGACCCCCTCGATGGCCTCCATGGAGCCGTTGGGGTTGAAGGCGATGTCCATGGTGGGTCGGCCCTCCCGGTCCACATACTGGGTGGCCACCTGCCCCCGGGCGATCAGGTCGGCGATGAGGCCGGCCGGGGCCACGAAGCGGCCCTCGCCGTGGGAGATGGGGATGGTGTGCAGGTCGCCCACCTGGCTTTGCAGCATCCAGGGGGACTGGACGCTGGCCACTCGGGTGGTCACATAGCTGGACTGGTGCCGGCCGATGAGGTTATAGGTCAGGGTGGGGCAGTTCTCGTCCATGTCCCGGATCTCCCCGTAGGGGATGAGGCCCAGCTTCACCAGGGCCTGGAAGCCGTTGCAGATGCCCAGCATCAGGCCGTCCCGGTGCTTCAGCAGGTCCATGATGGCGTCGGCCAGGGCGGGGGAGCGCAGGAAGGAGGCGATGAACTTGCCCGAGCCCTCGGGCTCGTCGCCGCCGGAGAAGCCGCCGGGCAGCACCACCATCTGGGCCGAGCGGATGGCCTTCTCCAGGGCCTGGGCCGACTGGGTGAGGAAGCTGCGGGTCACGTTACGCACCACCACGATCTCCGGGTCGATGCCCGCCCGGACGCAGGAGCGGGCGGTGTCATACTCGCAGTTGGTGCCCGGGAAGACGGGGATGACCGCCTTGGGGCGGGCAACTTTATGCTTACACACGGCGGGAGAGCGCTTGTCCCAGGAGATGGGGGCCACCGCCTCGGAGCTGCCCGCCCGGGTGGGGTAGACCTGCTCCAGCACGGACTCGAGCAGCTCCAGCAGCTCGTCCACGGACGCGGCCTCCCCGGGCAGGGCCACCCAGGGCGCGGCGGTGGTCTCGCCGAGACGCAGGGCGTTGGGATCGTTTACCTCCTCGGTGAGCTCGGCCACGATGGCGCCGGCCATGGGGGCGTACCAGTCCACAGCCTCCATGCCGGCCTGGAAGCCGATCCGGTTGCCAAAGGACATCTTCATCACCGCCTCGGCCAGGCCGTGCTCCACCGCCCAGGCGGCCTTTACCTTGCCCGCCTCGCACAGGGCGTGGAAGCGGTCCCAGGCATCCTTGGCGTCCCCGGAGCGGAAGAGATACACCGGGTGCTCCGCCCCCTTGAACTCGGGGGAGAGGACCTGGCCCGCCTGGATGGGGGCGATGGCGAAGGAGATCAGGGTGGGGGGCACGTCCAGGTCGTTGAAGGAGCCGGACATGGAGTCCTTGCCGCCGATGGCGGCCGCTCCCAGCTCCAGCTGGGCGTCCAGGGCCCCCAGCAGGGCGGAGAAGGGCTTGCCCCAGCGCTCCGGCTCGTCCCGCAGCTTTTCAAAGAACTCCTGGAGGGTCAGGTAGGCCTTCCGGTAGTCGGCGCCGGCGGCCACGATCTTGGCCACCGAGGTGTACACCGCGCTGTAGGCGCCGGCGTAGGGGTCGGCGGACAGCTGGTCCGGGTCGCAGCCCCAGGCCATGACGGAGGCCTGGTCGGTCTCCTGGTCGGGCAGGACGGGGAACAGGGCGGCCATGGCCTGGGCGGGGGTGCGCTGGGTGGCCCCGCCGAAGGGCATCAGGACGCTGCCCGCCCCGATGGAGCCGTCGAACCGCTCGGTGAGCCCCCGGCGGGAGGCGCACTTCAGGCTGGAGGCCATCTCCCGCAGGCTTTGGAACAGGGGGCGCTCCGGGGCGGCGGAGGCGGCGGAGGGGACGGACACCCGGGCGTGCTTCACCGCCCCGTTGGTGTTCAGGAAGTCCCGGCTCAGGTCGGCGATGGTCTCCCCCCGCCAGGTCATCACCATCCGGGGGCTCTCGGTGACCACGGCCACCGGGTAGGCCTCCAGATTCTCCTCCCGGGCGGCGGCCATGAACGCCTCCGCGTCCTCCGGGGCCACCACCACGGCCATGCGCTCCTGGGACTCGGAGATGGCCAGCTCGGTGCCGTCCAGGCCCTCGTACTTCTTGCGCACCGCGTCCAG
>CALWYA010000121.1 GCA_944385645.1 uncultured Oscillospiraceae bacterium | reverse complement strand
CCTTTGAGCTCTCCCGCCTGCGCCGGAAGAAGGTGTCCAGTGTGGACAAGGCCAACGTGCTGGAGACCTCCCGCCTGTGGCGGTCCGTCATGCACCGCCTGGCGGAGGAGTACAGTGACGTGGCCTACGAGGACGTGCTGGTGGACAACGCCGCCATGCAGCTGGTGCGGGACCCGGGCCAGTTCGACGTGGTGGTCACCGAGAACATGTTCGGGGACATTCTCTCCGACGAGGCGTCCATGATCACCGGCTCCATCGGCCTGCTGCCCTCCGCCTCTATCGGGGACACCACCCCCGGCCTGTATGAGCCCATCCACGGCTCCGCCCCCGACATCGCCGGCCAGGATAAGGCCAACCCCATCGCCACCATCCTGTCGGTGGCCATGATGTTCCGGTACTCCTTCCACCTGGCCGCCGAGGCCGACGCCGTCGAAAAGGCGGTGGACGCCGTTCTGGCCCAGGGCTGGCGCACCGCCGACATCGCCAAGGCGGGGGAGACCCCCGTGGGCACCGTGCGAATGGGCGAGCTGATCCGGGCCCATCTGTAAGGGGACATCCCTCATAGTTTTGCATATTTTTCCGGCGGCCTGTTCTGCAGGCCGCCGTTTTTTATGCTTATCTCCAAAAAACGCAAAAATTTTGCAAATTTCAGTTTTGCCTCTTGCATTTTCGGGGACACTTACATATAATACTATACGCGCCAATCAGATGATAGGGAGGAATTTTTGGTATGAAAGAACTTTCCAAGCTGGCCCTGGGCGTGGAGCCCTCCAGCACCATGGCCATTGACGCCATGTTCAAGCAGATGAAGGCGGAGGGACAGGACGTGATCGGCTTCGGCGCCGGTGAGCCCGACTTCGCCACCCCGGACCACATCAAGCTGGCCGCTGTGGCCGCCATTCTGAACAACGATACCAAATACACTCCCTCCGCCGGCACTCTGGAGCTGCGGAAGGCCATCTGCCAGCGGATGAAGGCGGACTGCGGCGTGGAGTACGAGCCCAGCCAGGTGGTGGTGTCCAACGGGGCCAAGTCCTGCGTCTATCAGGCCCTGCGGGCCCTGGTCAACCCCGGGGATGAGGTCATCCTGCCCGCCCCCTACTGGGTGAGCTATATCGAGCTCATCAAGATGGTGGGCGGCGTCCCCGTGGTCATCGAGACCCGGGAGGAGGATCACTTCAAGTGCACCGCCCAGGAGCTGGCCGACGCCATCACCGACAAGACCAAGTGCATGATCCTCAACAACCCCTCCAACCCCACCGGCATGATGTACCACCGGGACGAGCTGGAGGCCATCGCCAAGGTCTGCGTGGAGAAGGACATCTACGTCATCTCCGACGAGATCTACTACAGCCTGGTCTATGACGGGGAGGAGTTCGTCAGCCTGGCCTCCCTGGGCCCTGAGATCAAGGAGCGCACCCTGCTCATCAACGGCGTGTCCAAGTCCTACGCCATGACCGGCTGGCGGATCGGCTATGTGATGGCCAACCCCCAGGTGGCCAAGATCATCGCCAACTATGTCAGCCACTGCGCCGGCTCCCCCTGCGCCGTCTCTCAGAAGGCCGCCCTGGCGGCCCTCACCGCCCCCCAGGACACGGTGGAGACCATGCGGCAGGCCTTCGAGCGCCGCCGGAATTACATGGTGGAGCGGATGAACCAGATCGAGGGGGTCAGCTGCATCCAGCCCCACGGCGCCTTCTATGTGATGATGAACCTGGAGAAGCTCATCGGCAAGGAGTACCACGGAGTGGTCATCAAGGACGCCGACGACTTCGGCAACCTGTTCCTGAAGTACGGCAAGGTGGCCGTGGTGCCCGGCACCGGCTTCGGCGCCCCTCACTTCGTCCGCTGGTCCTATGCCACCTCCCGGGAGAACATCCGGGAGGGCCTGGACCGCCTGGAGCGCTTCCTGAAGGGCGAGACGGTGTAATGTAAGACTGTTCCGGCGGGTCCCGCGTCAGACGCGGGGCCCGCTTTTGGCTGCCTAGCCCTCCGTCAAAATTGCCAATGCCATGTAAAATTTGCTCCAAATCCCCGATTTTACCGAAAAATTCCGGAATTTTACTTGCAAAACCTGGATAAACCGGGTATAATCATACTGTAATAGTATTGATTCGCGGCGGCGCGAGGGAGAGAAAGCGAGGTTTCCGGTGTTTCAGGTCGGGGATAAGATCGTCCACCCCATGCACGGGGCGGGCGTGGTGGAGAGCATTGTCCAGAAAAAGGTGGACGGGGTGGTCCGGGATTACTATATCCTGAAGCTGCCCAACCGCTCCATGGTGGTCATGGTCCCCACTGACAGCAGCGACGCGGTGGGTCTGCGCCCCATCATCGACGGGGCCCAGGCGGACCGGGTGCTGGCCGCCATCCCGGGCATCCGGGTGGAGATGACCGCCAACTGGAACCACCGGTACCGGGAGAACATGGAGCGCATGAAGAGCGGCGACCTGCTGGAGGTGGCCTGGGTCATCAAGGGACTCACCGCCCGGGATCAGGCCCGGGGCCTGTCCACCGGCGAGCGGAAGATGCTCCACTCGGCCAAGCAGATCCTCCTGTCCGAGCTGGTGCTGGCCAAGAGTGTCAGCTACGAGGCGGCGGAGGCCGCCCTGGACACCGCCTTGGCATGAGAAGCCGCCGCCTGGAATAAAATTTGATGGAAAACAGAGAAGGGGCCGCCGGCCCCTTTTTTATCCAATGAAAGGGGAGACCGCCCGATGGCCGGCCTGTTATCCGCCCTGAAAAAGAAGAAAAAAACACCCCCCCTTTGCTCCGCCGTGGTGGTGGCCGCCGGTTCCGCCCGGCGGATGGAGGGGGTGGACAAGATCCTGGCCCCCCTGGGGGAGCTGCCCGTGCTGGTCCACACCCTCATGGCCTTTCAGGGCAGTCCCTGCGTGAAGGAGATTGTGGTGGTTACCCGGGAGGACCTGCTGGTGGAGGTGGGCCGGCTGTGCCGGGACTTCGCCCTAGACAAGGTGACCAAGGTCATCGTAGGGGGGGCGGAGCGCATCCACTCGGTCCAGGCGGGGCTGAGGGAGACTGATCCGGACGCCGCCCTCATCGCCATCCACGACGGGGCCCGGCCCCTGGTGACCGGGGAGGTCATCCAGGCGGCGGTGGAGGCGGCCGCCCAGACCGGAGCCGCCGCCCCGGCGATCGAGGTGCTGGATACCATCAAGCGGGCGGCGGACGGCCGCACGGTGGAGACGGTGGACCGGTCCGCCCTGCGGGCGGTGCAGACCCCCCAGGTGTTCGAGGCGGGGCTCATCCGGGCCGCCGTCCAGAAGGCCCTGGACGACGGGGAGCTGCTCACCGACGATTGCGGGGCGGTGGAGCGGCTGGGAATGCCGGTGACCCTCACCCCAGGCAGCCGGGAGAATCTGAAAATCACCACCCCCCTGGACCTGGTGCTGGGGGAGGCCATTTTGCAGGCGAGAGGGGAGGGGCTGCTGTGAGCCCGATGCGCATTGGACACGGCTATGACGTCCACCGGCTGACCGAGGGCCGGAAGCTGATTTTGGGCGGGGTGGAGATCCCGTATGAGCGGGGCCTGCTGGGCCACTCGGACGCCGACGTGCTCACCCACGCGGTGATGGACGCCCTGCTGGGGGCGGCCGGCCTGGGGGACATTGGCCGGCACTTCCCGGACAGCGATCCGGCCTACGCCGGGGCGGACAGCCTGGCCCTGCTGGACCACGTGGTGTCCCTCCTCCGGGCGCGGGGCTGGCGGGCGGCCAACGTGGACGCCACCATCCTGGCCCAGCGGCCCAAGCTGGCCCCCCACATCGACCAAATGCGGGACAACCTGGCCGCCCGGCTGGGGCTGGACCGGGAGGCGGTGAACGTGAAGGCCACCACCGAGGAGGGGCTTGGCTTTACCGGCTCCGGTGATGGTATGGCCGCCCATGCGGTGTGCCTGATCGAACGAATGGAATGAAAATCAAGACGAGACCCGTCCGCAGGACGGGTCTCGTTCTGTGTCCTTCCGCCCCGCTCCCGCATAGGCTGGCAGCGAGAGAGGGGATTCCCCTCCCGGTAATTCTGAGCGGGGACCGCGGTCCCCGCTGGAGAGGAACCAAGCCATGCTCTATTATCTCATCGTGTGCCGCTCGCTGACCTACGCCCAGCGCACCGCCGCTGCCCTGGAGCGCACGGGTATCACCGCTCGGGTGATCCGCTCCCCCAAGAGCATTTCGGGGGAGGGGTGCAGCCACTCGGTGCGCATCCACCAGCGGGCCCTCCCCGACGCCCTGCGGGTGCTCCAGCGGGCGGGGCTGTCCCCCAAGCGGATCTATATCACTGCCGGAAACGGCAGCTATGAGGAGGTGGCCCTGTGATCTATCTGGACAGCGCCGCCACCACCCTCCAGAAGCCCCGTTCTGTGGCCAGGGCCTCCGCCTGGGCCATCGACCACCTGGCCAGCCCCGGCCGGGGCGGCCACCGCCCCGCCATGGAGGCGGCTCGGGTCGCCTTTTCCTGCCGGGAGGAGGCCGCCCGGCTGTTCCACGTCCCTGATCCGGAGCGGGTGGTCCTCACCTTTAACGCCACCCACGGCCTGAACATCGCCATCAGGACCCTGGCAAAGCCGGGGGGACGGGCCGTGCTCTCCGGCTATGAGCACAACGCGGTGACCCGGCCCCTCCACGCCGTCCCCGGCCTGGAGCTGGGGGTGGCCCGGTCGCCCCTGTTCGACCAAAAGGCCGCCCTGGACGCCTTTGTCCGGGAGCTGGACCGGGGGGCCGACTTCGCCGTGTGCACCCATGTGTCCAACGTGTTCGGCTTTGTCCTGCCCATCGAAGGGATCGCCGCCGCCTGCCGGGACCGGGGGGTGCCCCTCATCGTGGACGCCTCCCAGTCCGCCGGCTGTCTGGAGGTGGACTTCCAGGCCCTGGGGGCGGCCTTCATCGCCATGCCGGGGCACAAGGGGCTCTACGGCCCCCAGGGCACCGGCCTGCTCCTGTGCGGGGCCGACCC
>CALWYA010000120.1 GCA_944385645.1 uncultured Oscillospiraceae bacterium | reverse complement strand
CCAGCTTCTCCACCTGCTCGTCGATCATCCCCTGCACCCCGTTGCCCAGGGCCAGGATGATGATGACCGAGGCCACACCGATGATGATGCCCAGCATGGTGAGCAGAGAGCGCATCTTGCTGGCGGCCAGGGACTTGAGGGCCAGCCGGAAGGACTGTCCGTAGTTCATACCGCCGCCCCCTCTGTCTCCTCGTCGCTGCCGGGCTGGACCACCGCCCGGGGATCGTGGGCGTCCCCGTCATAGAGGATCCTGCCGTCCTGGAGGCGGACGATCCGGTCGGCCTTGACGGCGATGGAGTTGTCGTGGGTGATGAGGACCACCGTGTCCCCCTCCCGGTTGAGCTTCTTCAGGAAGCCCAGCACCTCCCGGCCGGTGTGGGAGTCCAGGGCGCCGGTGGGCTCGTCGGCCAGGATGACCGAGGGGTTTCCCGCCAGGGCCCGGGCGATGGACACCCGCTGCTGCTGGCCGCCGGACAGCTGGGAGGGGAGATTCTTCTGCTTGGCCGCCAGCCCTACCCGCTCCAGGGCCCGGACCGCCCGCTCCCGCCGCTCGCCGGCGGGCACCCCGGCGTACAGCAGGGGCAACTCCACATTCTCCAGCACGTTGAGCTTGGGGATCAGGTTGTACTGCTGAAAGATGAAGCCCAGCATCTTGTTGCGGATCTCCGCCTGCTGGTCATCGTCCATGGTGGACACGTCCACGCCCCCCAGGTGGTAGGTGCCGGCGGTGGGCACGTCCAGGCAGCCGATGATGTTCATGGCGGTGGACTTGCCCGACCCGGAGGAGCCCACGATGGCCACGAACTCCCCTTTGTCGATGGTGAGGTCCACCCCGTCCAGGGCGTGGACGGTATCCTCCCCCATCTGATAGATCTTATAGACCTGCTTCAGTTCGATGAGATGTTCCACGGCGGTCAGCCTCCTATGGCCGTCAGACCGCCCCCGGCGGACTGGACGGGCACCAGCACCAGTTCGCCCTCTTCCAGACCGGAGGTGATCTCCACATAGTCCTCGTCTCCGGCCCCCAGGGTCACCTCCCGGCGCTCCGCCTTGGAGAGGTCGGCCACGGCGGAGCCATCCTCGGTGAGGACCCCAGGCCCGGCCACCAGGACGGCGCCGCTGCTGTCCACCGCCTCCACCGGGACGCACAGGGCGTCTTCGGTCCGGCTGATGATGATGTCGGCGGACACGTTCATCCCCGGGTTCAGGCCGCCGAAGTTCTCCAGCAGGATGGTCACCGGGTAGGTGGTGAAGCCGTCGGCGGTGGAGCCGTTGATGCTCACACGCTCCACCCGGCCGGTGAAGGTCTCCCCGGGCAGGGCCTCGGCGGTGATGACCACCTCCTGCCCCGGCTGGACCGCGCCGATGTCCAGCTCGCTCACCCGCAGCTCCAGCTCCAGGGCGCTCAGATCGTAGATAACCGCCAGGGCGCCGGCCTCCATGCCGTCCATCTTGTCCCCCGCCTTGAAGTTCTTCTCGATAACGGTGCCCGAGATGGGGGAGGTGATGGTGTAGTCCTCCAGGGCCTCCTGGGCCCGCCGGAGAGACAGCTGGGCGCTCTCCACCGCCATGGCCGCGTCGGCCAGGGCATTGTCCGCCGCCGTCCCGCCCAGCTGGGCCAGGACGTCCCCGGCGGCCACCCGGTCGCCGGCGGAGACGGACAGGGAGAGGACCTCCCCGGAGGTCTGAGCCGTTACGGTCTGGCGGCTGCTTGCTTCAAAGGTGCCGCTGCCGGCGCAGGCGATGTCCCCCACAGAGGCGGTGGCGGCGCCGCCGGCGGTGAGGGCGCCGGGGTTGTCCACCCGGATGGTCACCTGCCGCACCAGGGCCCCGCCCGCCCCCACCAGGTCGGCGGTGGAGACCGACTCTACCGTGCCGGGGAGGGTTTCCAGGGTGCCGGACAGGGTCACCTGGGCGCTCTGACCGGGGGCGATGCCGGCCGCGTCGGCCGACTGGAAGGGCAGAGTTAGCCGCAGCACCGAGGTGTCGGCCAAATCGGCCAGAGCCGTCCCGGCGGAGACCAGCTCCCCCGGGCGCACGTGGACCTCCTGGACCACCCCGGCCACCGAGGCGGCGGGGGCCAGGGCCTCGGTCAGCTGGTCATAGCTCATCTGGGCCTGGCGCAGGGTGAGCTGAGCCTGCTCCAGGCTGGCCTGGGCGTCCCCGGCGTCCAGCTGATAGAGCAGGGCCCCCGCCTGGATCTGATCCCCCACCTCGAAGGGGGCGGACAGGATCTCCCCGCTGGCCAGGGCGCCGACCTCATAGGACTCCACTGGCCGCACTGCCCCGGAGCCGGAGACGGCGGCGGTCAGGTCCCGGACGGCGGCCGGGGCGGGGAGGTACTGGCCCGTGGGCAGAGGGGCGCTCCCACGGGGCCGCAGCAGGAACCACCAGGCGGCCAGAAGGACCGCCAGGGCGAGGAACAGCCACTTGAGCCACTTCTTTTTCCGTCTGGGGGGCGCGAGGACCGGGCCTGCGTCTGTCTGGGGGAGGGTTTCTTGGGGATCGAGCTGGGCAGTTTCCATGATGCGTTCTCCTTTATAAACTGGGATGGTGCCATTGTACGGGGGAAATCTTAGGGACATCCAAAGAACAGATGAAATTTTCATTAAATTTCTCCCAAGTTGATTTTGTGTTCCCACGTTTAACAATTTCCCCGCTGTTCCCGCCCCCTGCGGGGACAGGAACACACAAGGAATTGGGACCTAAATTTCCACCGGCGGAGGACAGCCTACACCTTCCAGCAGGGGGAAGGTCAAGAGGCAAATGGATATTCTTGGGCCGATGTCCTCCGGGGCAATGGCAAAGCGAGCCCATTATAACCTATTTTAGGTTAAAAGTAAATAACCTGTTTCAGGTTGAATTATACTGGGCCTGGGTGAGGACAGGATGTATCCACGAATCAGGGCGCTGCGGGAGGATCGGGACATGAATCAGACCCAGCTGGCGAAGCTGCTGGGGATGTCCCAGACCGGCTATTCAAAATATGAGACGGGAGAAAACGATATTCCCACCGCCATTTTGGTCCAGTTGGCGCGGCTGCACGGTACCAGCGTGGACTATCTGCTGGACCTGACCGACCAGAGAGCGCCGTATCCCAGGAAGAAATAGGGTATTCCAGGCAAAAAACAGCCCGGGCCCGCCGCGTCAGCGGCGGGCCCGGGCGTTATTACAGATCACAGGCAGTTCAGGATGGCCTGGGCCACGCCGTCCTCCCCATTGGAGGGGACGGTGAGCCGGCAGGCCGCCTTCACCTGGGGGGCGGCGTTGCCCATGGCGATGGGGGTCCCCACCGCCCGGAGGACGGCCAGGTCGTTGTCGCTGTCCCCCACGGCGGCGCACCGATCCAGGGGGACGCCGTAGAGCAGGGCGATCATGGCCAGGGCCCGGCCCTTGTCCACCCCGGCGGCCACCAGCTCGAAATCGTGGGCGTTGGCGGCGGTGAGCTGGACCCCCGGCAGGGCGGCCAGCTCGTCCAGGGGATAGCGGCCGGGGGCCTGGTCCCCGTGGAGCTTGGTCAGGGGCAGGCGGTGCTCCGCCAGGTAGGCCAGGGGGTCGTCGACCACCACCGCCCGGTCGTGAAAGACAGGGAAGGGGAAGGTCTTCATCAGAGAGGCCTTGGAGAAGGGGTCCAGCACGATCTCCTCCCCGGCGAAGATCATCAGCTCGATGTCCCGGCCCAGGCACAGCTCCAGCACCCGGCGGCCCGAGTCCTCCGGCACGTCCCATCGGCGCAGGACCTGCCCCGAGGCGGCGTCGGCTACCGCCGCGCCCCCCAGAGCGGACACCAGGCTGTCACAGCCTGCCTCCCCGGCGTACTGGAAGGCCTCGGCCATCGAGCGGCCGGAGTTGATGACCACCCGCACCCCCGCCGCCCGGGCCCGGGCGATGGCGTCTCTGGACGCCTGGGTGATACGCCCTGACGGGTCCAGCAGGGTGCCGTCCAGGTCCAGGGAGATCAGCTGTACTCGATCCATGAGAGAACTCCTTGAAAATGAGGAATTAGGAATTGAGAATTGAAAATGGAGAATGGAGAATTTTTTGGGGGGGACGCCCTGCCTTATTTGAAAGGGGCGAAGGACCGGAGGATCGTAGTAGGGGCGGCCTGAGGCCGCCCGGAGGCGGCGAAACAACCCCATCCCCCGTCCCCGCTGCAGCGGATCTTACCCAAGCCCCAGCAGCAGCCCGATGGTGTGGACGAGGAACGCCGCCGCATAGGCCACGACGATCTGCCAGCACACGGAGAAGGCGGTCCACTTGGCGCTGCCCAGCTCCTTGGCCATGGTGGAGGTGGCCGCCACGCAGGGGACGTACAGCAGGATGAACACCAGCATGGAGAAGGCGGCCAGGGGGGTGAAGCCGGTCATGGCGGCGGCCACCGCCCCGCCGGCGGCGGTGAGGGAGAAGCCGTAGAACATGGACAGGGAGGACACCACCATCTCCTTGGCCACAAAGCCGGTGAGCAGGGCCACCGCCGCCTGCCAGAAGCCGAAGCCCAGAGGGGCGAACACCGGGGCGATCCACCCGCCGATGGTCCCCAGCATGGAGTCCCCCGCGTCGGCGACCATGTGCAAAGAGAAGTCGAAGGACTGCAGCAGCCACAGCACCATGGACATGAGGAGAATCAGGGTGCCCGCTTTGACCAGGAACCCCTTCACCTTCTGCCACACATGGGTGAGCATGTTGCCCAGGGAGGGCAGGCGGTAGGGGGGCAGCTCCAGGACGAAGGGGGCGGGCTCGCCGGTGAAGAGGGCCTTTTTGAAGAACAGGCCGGACAGGATGCCGACAAGGATGCCGATCATGTACAGGCTGAACACCACCAGTCCCGCCCAGGGGCCGAAGAAGGCGGCGGAGATCAGACCGTACACCGGCAGCTTGGCCGAGCAGGACATGAAGGGGATGAGCAGGATGGTCATGCGCCGGTCCTTCTCGTTCTCCATGGTCCGGGCCCCCATGATGGCGGGCACCGAGCAGCCGAAGCCCATGAGCATGGGGATGAAGGCCTTGCCGCTCAGGCCGAACCGCCGCAGGGCCCGGTCCATGATGAAGGCGGCCCGGGACATATAGCCCGAGTCCTCCAG
>CALWYA010000119.1 GCA_944385645.1 uncultured Oscillospiraceae bacterium | reverse complement strand
CAGGGCCGGTCCAAGGACATCTCCCTGGCCCGGCAGATTGCCATGTACCTGATCCGGCAGATGGTGGGCACCTCCCTCAAGGACATCGGCAAGGAGTTCGACAACCGGGACCACAGCACCGTCCTCAACTCCCTGACCCGGATCGAGCGGCTGATGAAGAACGACCCGGAGAAGGCGGAGATTGTCAAGGACATCACCACCAATATCAACAACCGGTATGAGTAATGAGAAGCGCGGAGCCGTCGTGAGCAGCGCGGATGGACCGGAGCGAGGGATACAAACCAAGGAGGGCCGCAGGCCCGGATGTTTGTGTCCCGAGTCGGAGGGAAGCCGCGCGTCGCGAACAGGCGCAGCGTAACACCACGAAGCGCGGAGGCGTGCGGAGCAGCCGCACAGCGAAGGCCGCAGACGAAAAAACGGGTTGGCCGAAAGCCAACGGTATTTTTCGCGGAGGGCTAAGCAGTGCGGCGTCGCGCAGCCGCCGCAGCGTGACACCACGAAGCGCGGAGCCGTCGTGAGCAGCGCGGAATAACTCCACACCTTCCTGTGGAATCCACAGGGAACCATGTGGAAAACTTTTCTTTTTCCACCGGCTTCCCACTTCTCCCCTTTTTTCTCCACACTCCCTGTGGAACCCCTCCCCTTACAGCCGCGGGGATTTGCCCCCTCTTTCCACAAAAATTTTCCCTACGGACTACTGTTACGAACTTATACCCTCTCCTCTCCTTGGGCGAGAGAGACAGACTGGAGGAATGAACATGAAATTTTCCTGCGAAAAGGCCCTGCTCACCGGAGCGGTGGCAGTGACCTCCCGAGCGGTGGCCGCCAAGAGCTCCATTCCCGCTATGGAGGGCATCCTCATCGAGGCGGGGGAGCAGCTGCGGTTGACCGGCTATAACCTGGAGACCGGCATCCGGGCCACCGTCCCGGCGGAGATCCGGGAGCCCGGCTCTCTGGTGCTGTCCGCCCGGCTCTTCGGCGAAATCGTCCGCAAGATGCCCGACGATGTGGTGGTCTTCTCCACCCAGGGCTACACGGTCAATATCAAGTGCGGTCTGTCCGAGTTCAATATCCTGGGCACCGACCCGGAGGAGTTCCCCGAGCTGCCCGCCGTGGAACAGCAGAACGCCCTGACCATCGGTCAGCCCACCCTGCGCTCCATGATTGCCCAGACCCTCTTTGCCGTCAGCGACAACGAGAGCCGGCCGGTGCACACCGGTTCCCTCTTCGAGGTGGAGGGGGACAGCCTGACGGTGGTATCGGTGGACGGCTACCGGCTGGCCCTGCGCCGGGAGAAGGTGGCCGAAAAGAAGGGGGAGGAGAACTTCTCCTTTGTGGTGCCCGGCTCCGCCCTGGGCGAGGTGGAGAAGATCTGCGCCGGGGAGGAAAATGTGGAAATCGTCCAGGGGGCCCGCCACATCCAGTTCCAGACCGGGGACACCGTGCTGGTGTGCCGGCGGCTGGAGGGAGAGTTCCTGGCCTACCGCAACGCCATCCCCCGGAACAACACCATCCGCGTCCAGGTGGACAGCCGTACCCTGCTGTCCTCCATCGAGCGGGTATCCCTCATTATCAGCGAGAAGCTGAAGAGCCCCCTGCGGTGCGTCTTTGGAGACGGGATGGTGTCCATCACCACCAGGACCGCCATCGGCGATGCCGCCGACCAGTGCCCCATCTCCGGGGACGGACAGGGGCTGGAGATCGGCTTCAACAACAAGTACCTCATGGACGCCCTGCGGGCCGCCCCGGCGGACCAGCTGCGCATGGAGTTCACCTCCGGGGTGGCCCCCTGCGTCATCCTGCCCACCGAGGGGGAGGAGAATTTCATCTACATGGTCCTGCCTGTGCGGCTGAAGGCAAACTGACAGAAAGGAACATCCGATCTTGAATATCCGCGGAAGAAAATTGACCGACGTGTTGGCCCTGGTCCTGATTTACGCCCTGACCGCCGTTTTGTTCGTCCTGCAGCAGAGGCTGCTCACCGTCCTGTGCCTGGTCTTTTCCTGTTATTGGTCCTATATCGTCCTGTCTAAGGAGACCTATGACCGATACCAGGAGAAGGGCAGGGCGCGGCGGGAGCTGCTGGCGGACCGGTTCGGGCTCTGGCGTCTGCCGGTGTCCTGGGGCTGGGTGATTCTGCTGTGCCTCCCTCTGGCCCTGCTGGAGGTGCTGTCCGACGCCGCCTTTTTGATCACCATGGGAATCTGCTGGGCCGCCGCCCTGATCTGGTATGGGCTGCTGTCCCGCTGGGTCCGGAAGCATCAGACGGCCCGGGAGGAGCCGAATCAGGCGGACCAGCCGGAAGCGGGGCGCCGGCTTCCGCCCCGGTAAAAGGCGGACATAGGGAGAATTCTTCGCCGTGCGACGGCGGCAGAGGTTTTGATCGCTCTGTGACATTTATCAGAGAGGAAGCGATATTGTGGAACAGAAAAGCAGTCAAAAGATTGCAGTCGGCAGTTTTCTTCGGAACAATCTAGCTCCCCTGCTCCTCGCTCTGGGTGGAATAATCCTGGGCGTTCTGATCTTGGCGGCCGCGCCTCAGCTGCTGGACATGATCTGGCACTATGGGGTGTGCTTCTTCCTGGTGATCGGCTGCTGGATCAGTCAAAAGCTTGGAAACCAGAAGGCGGCGGCTGTTCTGGCGATTCTGACCTGCGCCGCGGCTGTGGCGGGCTTCTTCCTGGTCTACGCCGGCCCCTTTGCGGGGAGCGGGAAGACTTTGGCGATGTATGTCGGCCGGTACGGAGCGGTTACGCTGCCTGTTTTTCTTCTCCCCCTTGCCGCGGTCATCATGGCCGCGCGGGGACGGAAGCGCTGAAAAAAGGAGGATGGCTGTCTTGGAGCGCCATGAGATTTCCATTTCCACTGAATATATCAAACTCCAGGACCTGCTGAAATTCGCCGGCGCGGTGGAGACCGGCGGGGATGCCAAGCGCATCATCCAGGAGGGCCGAGTGACCGTCAATGGCGAGAGCTGCACCATGCGGGGCAAGAAGCTGCGCCCGGGAGACCGGGCGGCCATTGACGGCGAGACGGAACTGGTGGTCCGATGATCCTCAACCGACTGGAGCTGGATTTTTTCCGCAACTACCCCCATCTGGAGGCTGACTTTGACCTCCGGGTGAACCTGATCTATGGGGACAACGCCCAGGGCAAGACCAATCTGCTGGAGGCGGTGGCCTACCTCTCCTCCGCCCGGTCCCACCGGGCCCGGTATGACCGGGAGATGATCCTGTTGGGGGTGGACGCCGCCTTTCTCAAGGGGGAGCTGTCCAGCCGGGGCCGGGACTTCACCCTGGAGGCGAAGCTGTTCCTGGGAAAAGGCCGGCAGTTATACTCCAATGGAGTGCGGCTGAAGACCGCCGGGGAGCTGGCGGGGATCTTCACCACCGTGCTGTTTTGTCCCGAGGACCTGTCCCTGGTGCGGGCGGGGGGAGCCGAGCGGCGGAAGTTCCTGGATCTGGCTATCTGCCAGCTGCGGCCCCGGTACGCCCAGGCCTTGGGGGAGTACAACCGCCTGTACGACCACAAGACCCGTATCCTCCGGGACTGGCCGGAGAACCCCTCCCTGCTCCAGACCCTGGACGATTTCAACCTGCGCATGGCCCAGACCGGGGCCATCCTGATCCACTACCGGGCCCACTTTATCCGCCGGCTCTCGGAGCACGCCCCAGCCATCCACCGGGAGTTCTCCGGGGGACGGGAGGAGCTGGCGCTGGGCTATGAGACGGTGTCCACCGTGGACGACCCCCTGGCCCCGCCCCGGACCATCCTGGACCGGCTGCTGGCCCACCAGGAGTCCCACCGGCAGGCCGAGCTGGACGCCCGGCAGTGCCTGTCCGGCCCCCACAAGGACGACCTGGCGGTGCTCATCGCCGGGCAGAGCGCCCGGACCTATGCCTCCCAGGGGCAGGTGCGTACCGCCGCCCTCTCCCTGAAGCTGGCCCAGCGGGAGATCTTCCAGGAGGAGACCGGCGAGTGGCCGGTGCTGCTGCTGGACGACGTGCTCTCCGAGCTGGACAGCCGCCGGCAGGCCTTTGTCCTCAACCACATCCGGGGGGGACAGGTATTCATCACCTGCTGCGAGGAGGAAAAATTAGAAGGTCTGGAGGGCGGAAGGGCCTTCCACATCCGGGACGGGTCCATCCTCATGGACTGAGAAGGAGACGCCATGCCCATTGTACTTGGACTGTTCGGTCTGGCCCCGCTGTTGTTGGGGCTGGTCCTGGAATACCTGTGCTGCCGCCTGCCCAAACGGCGAAAGCTGTGGCGGGTCCTGCCCCCGGCCCTGTCCCTCCTCTTTGGAGCCGCTGCCGGGTGGGTACGGCTGGACAACTGGGAGTCGGAGACCGTCTCCCCGGTCACCCAACTGCTGATCTTCCCCGGCGTCCCCACGGTCTGCCTGCTGCTGGGCTGTTACCTGGGCTGGCGGCTGTGGAGGCGGCGCTGGGGCCCCCGGGTGGTGGACGGCCGCCAGAGATAGGAGGGCGCCATGTATCTGCATCTGGGACAGTCCGCGGTGGTCCCCCACCGGGAGATCCTGGGGATCTTCGACCTGGACAACGCCAGCTGGGCCTATAAGACCCGGGAGTTCCTGGAGCGGGCCGAGCGGGAGGGCCGGGCCGTCTGGCTCACCGACGATCTGCCTCGGTCGGTGGTGGTGACCGCCGGCCGGGCGGGGAAGACGCTGGTATACTTCTCCCCCTTCTCCTCTGCCACCCTGAGAGGCCGGGCGGAGCGAGATTCCATCGAGTAATATCAAAATTTAAAACTACAAAGAGTTGTGAGCGGAGAGGAAAGAGTCCCCCTCTTCCCCCTCCCGTCGCAACCCTTTGTCCGCAGAAAACGGGAGGTTACGCTATGTCTGAATTCAACGAAGAGAACGAGCTGCACTCCACCCAGGTGGAGCACGAGTACGGCGGTTCGGAGATCCAGGTGCTGGAGGGGCTGGAGGCGGTGCGCAAGCGCCCCGGCATGTATATCGGCTCCACCAGCGAGTCGGGTCTGCACCATCTGGTATACGAGATCGTGGACAACTCCATCGACGAGGCCCTGGCGGGCTACTGCACCGACATCACGGTGACCATCAACCCCGGCAACACC
>CALWYA010000118.1 GCA_944385645.1 uncultured Oscillospiraceae bacterium | reverse complement strand
AGGCCGGCCAGGGCGATGATGGCGGTGCCGTGCTGGTCGTCGTGGAAGACGGGGATGTCGCACTTCTCCTTCAGCTTCCGCTCGATCTCGAAGCACCGGGGGGCGGCGATGTCCTCCAGGTTGATGCCCCCGAAGGAACCGGAGATGTTGTAGACGGTCTGCACAAATTCGTCTACGTCGTGGGTCTTGACGCACAGGGGGAAGGCATCCACGTCGGCGAAGGACTTGAACAGCACACACTTGCCCTCCATAACGGGCATGCCCGCCTCGGGGCCGATGTCTCCCAGGCCCAGGACGGCGGTGCCGTCGGTGATGACGGCCACCAGATTGTGCCGGCGGGTGAGCTCATAGCTCTGGGTGGGGTCCTTCTGGATCTCCAGACAGGGCTGGGCCACCCCGGGGGTATAGGCCAGAGACAGGGACTCCCTGTCGTGGGCAGGCGCCCGGGCGATGACCTCGATTTTTCCCTTCCACTCCCGGTGCAGCCGCAGAGACTCCTTGGCGTAATCCATAGCTTTGTTCTCCTCTCAATGTTCCGCCGCGGCGGTTATTTTTTCTCGCGCTTATACTGTTCCGCCTGGTCCAGCAGCTCCCGGGCGCTCTGGCGCAGGGCGTCGGTGAGCTGGGCCCCGCCCAGGAGCCGGGCCAGCTCGTCCTCCCGGCCCCGCCGGTCCAGCCGGTCCACCTGGGTGTAGGTGCGGCCATCCCGCTCCCCCTTCTCCACCGAGAAGTGGGTGTCGGCCATGGCGGCGATCTGGGGCAGGTGGGTGACGCACAGCACCTGTCTGCCCCGGGCCACATCGGCCATCTTTTCGGCCACCTTCTGGGCCGCCCTGCCGGATACGCCGGTGTCCACCTCGTCGAAGACCAGGGTGCCGATTCCGTCGTCCTGGGCCAGCACGTTTTTCAGGGCCAGCATGATCCGGGCCAGCTCGCCCCCGGAGGCCACCTTCTGGATGGGCCGCAGGGCCTCCCCCAGGTTGGCGGACATGAGAAACTGGACCTGGTCCAGCCCCGTCTCGTCCATGCCCTCCTGCCCCGGACTGGGGGCGAACTCGGTCTGGAACTGAACCTTGGGCATGTCCAGCTGCCGCAGCTCCTCCTGAACCCGGGCCTGGAGGGCCAGAGCGGCCTCCCGCCGGGCGGCGGACAGGGCCTCGCCCCGCTTCCGCGCCAGAGCCAGGGCGGCCTCCAGCTCCCCCTGGAGCTTCTGAATGGTGTCGTCGGCGTCCCGGATCTGCTCCAGCTCCGCCCGGCTGCGCTCCAGATAGTCCAGCATATCGGCCACAGTGGGGCCGTATTTCTTTTTCAGCCGGTAGATCACGTCCAGCCGGCCCTCCAGCCGGTCCAGCTCCCCGGGGGAGAAGTCCATCTCCTCCTCCAGGTCCCGGAGGACCTCCGCCGCGTCGTCGGCGGCGCACCGCAGGGCGGTGAGCTGCTCCCCCAGCTCCCCCAGTTGGGGGGACAGGCGGGCCACGGCCCGGATCTCCCCCTCCGCCTGGCCGATGAGGCCGCAGGCCCCCTCGGCCTCCTCCCCGCCGGACAGAGCGAACCGGGCCTCCCGGAGGGCGTCCATGAGCTTGCCGGCACCCCGCAGCAGCTCCCGCCGCTGGGACAGCTCCTCGTCCTCCCCCTCCTTCAGGTCGGCCCGCTCCAGCTCCCGGATCTGGTACTCCAGGGTGTCCACTCGGCGGGACCGCTCGGCCTCGTCCATCTCCAGACCGGCGATCTGCCGGCGCAGGCGGGAGACCGCCTGATAGGCCTCCTGATAGGCCGCCAGCAGAGCCCCCGTCCGGCCGAAGCGGTCCAGATAGCCCAAGTGGCAGACGGGGTCCAGCAGCTGCTGCCCGTCGTGCTGCCCGTGGATGTTCAGCAGCTGGCGGCCCAGCTCCCTCAGCTGGGCCACGGTGAGGGGCCGGCCGTTCACCCGGCACACGTTCCGCCCGTCCCCCTGGAGCTCCCGCTGGAGCATCAGCTCCCCATCGTCTGGCTCCAGGCCGTTCTCCGCCAGCCACCGCTCCGGCAGCTGCCCGGTGAACTGGGCGCTGACCAGGGCGGATTTCGCCCCGGTTCGGATGAGCTCCCGGCTGGTGCGCTCCCCCAGCACGGCGCTGATGGCGTCGATGACGATGGACTTGCCCGCCCCCGTCTCGCCGGTGAGCACGTTGAACCCCGGGTCAAAGCGGATGTCCGCCGACTGAATAATGGCAATATTCTCGATATGGAGCAGGGAGAGCACCGCGCTCCCTCCTTTCCCCGCTGTGGGGCCGGATTTATTTCAGAAGCTTGTGGATCTCCCCCACGAACTGCTGGGCGGAGGCGTTGTCCCGCATGATGAGGATGCCCGTGTCGTCGCCGGCCAGGCTGCCCACCATCCCCTCGATCTCCATCCCGTCCAGGGCGGAGCAGGCCGCCGAGGCCAGTCCAGGCATGGTGCGCACCACCACGATGTTCTGGGCCACCTCGGCGGAGACCACGCCTTCCTTGAAGATGTTGCGCAGGCGGGTATCCGAGGCGGCCGAGCTCTTTCGGTCGGACATGGCATAGCGGTAGCCGCCGCTCCCCGTCAGCTCCTTCACCATCCGCAGGTCCTTGATGTCCCGGGAAATGGTGGCCTGGGTGGTGGAGAAGCCCCGGCTGCGCAGCACCTCCAGCAGCTGATCCTGGGTCTCGATCTCCATAGATTGGATGATCTTGACGATCTCCTCCTGTCTGGCGTTTTTCACGGCGCGATCCCTCCCAACTTCTGATGAATGATCTGGTAAAAGCTGCGGCTGGTCAGCCGCACCAGGCGGGTATACCGGTCAGAGCAGGTGATCTCCACCCGGTCGCCGCCCCCCAGGCGGACGGCCTTGCCGCCGTCCACCGACAAAAACAGATATTTCCGCATGGTCTTGGGCACCCGGACGGTGACCCGCCGGTGGGCGTCCAGCACCATGGCCCGGGCGGCCAGCTGGTGGGCGCACACCGGGGTGAAGATCAGGCACCGGGAGGTGGGCTCCACAATGGGCCCCCCCGCCGACATGGAGTAGGCGGTGGAGCCGGTGGGGGTGGCCACGATGACCCCATCCCCCATGATAGAGGACACCTCCATGTCGTCGGCCAGCACCTCCAGCTCGGCCACCCGGGCCATGGACCCCTTGGAGATCACCGCGTCGTTCAACGCCAGGTCCGACAGGATCTCTTTATTGCCCCTGCGGACCCGCACATCCAGCATCATCCGGTCCTCGGTGGTGAAGTTTCCCCCGGGCAGGCAGGCCAGCATGGACAGCTCGCTGCGCTCCAGCTCGGCCATGAAGCCCATGCTCCCCATGTTCACCCCCAGGATGGGGATGTTGTGGAGGGTGGCGTCCCGGGCGGCGTGGAGAATGGTGCCGTCCCCCCCAAAGCAGATGAGAAGATCGGCGGAGGGCAGCTCCTCCTCCAGCAGGGACAGCTTCTCCCGTCGGGGCAGCTCCACCCGGTCCCCCTTCCGGGGCTGAAAGGGCAGGCACAGAGAGGTCTCTGCCCCCGCCCGGGTCAGGATGTCCCGGGCCTCCAGCGCCGCCCGCAGCCCCCGGTCCCGGTAGGGGTTGGGGCTGAGTACGATCTTCATGTCTCCCCCTCCTTCCAGACGCTGTGGGACCGCTCCACCAGGGCGGGCAGGTCCACCGGCTCGGCGGGACAGGGCCCCGCCTGGAGATAACCAAGGTATTCGATGTTGCCCTCCGGGCCCTTTATAGGTGAAAAGGTAATATCCTTTACGGTGAAATCCGACTGGGCGGCGTGGTCCAGGAACCGCTCCAGCACCTCCAGGTGGACGGCCGGATCCCGGACCACCCCGTGCTTGCCCACCTTCTCCTTTCCCGCCTCGAACTGGGGCTTGACCAGACAGACCGCCTGCCCCCCCTCCCGAATCAGGGGCCGCAGGGCGGGCAGGATCAGGCTCAGGGAGATGAAGGACACGTCCACCGAGAAGAAGTCCAGGGGCTCCGGGATCTGCTCCGCGGTGAGGTAGCGGGCATTGGTGCGCTCCATGCACACCACCTGGGGGTGGGTGCGCAGCCGCCAGTCCAGCTGGTTATAGCCCACGTCCACCGCGTAGACCAGTCGGGCCCCGTTCTGGAGCATGCAGTCGGTGAAGCCCCCGGTGGACGCCCCGATGTCGGCGCACACCGCCCCCTTCAGGTCGATGGGCCACACCTGCATGGCCTTCTCCAGCTTCAGCCCTCCCCGGCTCACATAGGGCAGGGCCTTTCCCCGCACCTCCAGGGCGTCCTCCTCCTTCACGGGGGCGCCCGCCTTGGTCTCCTTCTGTCCGTTCACATAGACCTCGCCGGCCATAATAAGGGCCTGGGCCTTCTGCCGGCTCTCAGCCAGTCCCCTCTGGGTCAGCGCCACGTCCAGCCGTAGCTTTGCCATTGCCCAGCACCTCCCGTATCCGTCCCACGATCCCGTAACCGTCCAGGGACAGCAGTTTTCTCAGCTCCCCCACTGACCCGTGGGGCACCACCCCCGCCCCGCAGTTGAGCAGGGCGCACCGGGCGGAGATGCCCGCCGCCTGGAGGGCGGCCTCCAGCCGCGCCCCCACGCAGTCCGGGGCGGCGCACTCCTCGGCCACCGCCAGAACCCCGGTCTTCTTCACCGACCGGAGCACCAGCTCCGGCTCCAGGGGGGTGATCTGGTTGAGCTTGACCACCTCGGCCCGGACCCCCTCCTGTTCCAGCAGGCGGGCGGCCTCCAGGGCCTGGTTGATCTCCACCCCGTAGCTGACCAGGGTGACGTCAGACCCGGACCGCAGCAGGACGGCCGGCTCCTCCCCGGCGCAGGCGGTGTATGCCCCCTCGCCGCCCCGGGGATAGCGCACCGCCACCGGCCCGGTGAGGCGGCACACCGCCCGCTTCAGCATCTCGTCCAGCTCGGCAAAGCTGGCGGGGGCCAGCACCGTCATGCCGGGGACGCTGTTCAGATAGGCCACGTCAAACAGGCCCTGGTGGGTCTCGCCGTCCTCCCCCACCAGACCGGCCCGGTCCACCCCCAGCACCACGTGGAGCCCCTGGAGGGCCACATCGTGGAGGAGCATGTCATAGGACCGCTGGAGAAAGGTGGAGTACACGGCGAAGACAGGGACCGCTCCCTCCTTGG
>CALWYA010000117.1 GCA_944385645.1 uncultured Oscillospiraceae bacterium | reverse complement strand
ACCGCCCTTTCGATGCTCCCCTCTCCTCGTCGTCCCGCCGGAGCCGAGCCGGCGGGCGCTGGCGCTTTGTGATGGGCTGGTCCCATGGTCCTCCTTTCTCTCTGCGATGGCGGCGGGCGGATGGTCCGCCCTGGTCTCCGCCTGGGTGGTATTATACGACGGCACGCTGACGGAGTAAAGAAAGAAATTGTAAATAAATTCCGTCGGCGTCCCGGCCCCTGTTTGGATGATGTTCCAGCGGGCGGAGGCGTCGGAAAAATTTTGACGGTCTGCCGAAAAAAGAATTGACAGCGGGGGAGGATGGTGCTATAGTAGCCCTAGATTTTTTTGGTCCCAAGGAGGATCATCCCCATGCTGAATCGGAACGCGGCTTTCTTTTATGGCTACTTTTACTTTTTTGGCTTCGGTGCTGAACAGGTAAAAGTGCTTTTTGCTGCGTAGATCGGCGAGAGCTCCCGGAATGGGAGCCGAGGAACTGAGTTTCCGGCCCGCGGTGAAAAACACTTCACCGCGGGCCTTTTGTTTTTCCCGCGCACGGAAAGGAGGATCTCCATGTATACAGCTGTCATCCGCCCCTGCCAGCTGGCCGGGACCGTCCGGGTCCCGCCCAGCAAGAGCATGGCCCACCGGACCCTCATCGCCGCCGCCCTCACCGACCGGGGGAGCAGCGTCATCCGCAACCTGGGCGACTCCCAGGACATCCGGGCCACCCGCCGGTGCCTGACCGCCCTGGGGGCCCGGATCGAGGGGCTGGAGCCCGGCGCGGTCCGGGTGAGCCAGGGTCTGGGCACCGCCATCGTGGAGGCGGGGCCCGCCCCCATCCTGGACTGCGGGGAGAGCGGCTCCACCCTGCGCTTTCTCATCCCCCTGGCCCTGCTGGTGGGCGGCCAGGCCGCCTTCACCGGCCGCGGCCGGCTCATGGAGCGGCCCCTGAAGCCCTACGAAGATCTGTTCCGGGAGAGGGGCATCGCCTGGGAGTTGAAAGACGGCGTCCTCACCGTGGACGGGGGGCGGGGACATGACCGACTGGCCCTGGACCCGGGGGAGTACCGCCTGCCCGGGGATGTGTCCAGCCAGTTCATCACCGGGCTGCTGTTCGTTCTGCCCCTGCTGGAGGGGGACAGCGAGCTGGTCCTCACCACCCCCCTGGAGTCGTCGGCCTACGTGGACCTGACCCTGGAGGTGCTGGCCCGGTTCGGCATCCGGATCGGGCGGGCGAGGGACCGATTTACCGTTCCCGGGGGGCAGCGATACCGCCCCTGCGACGTGGAGCTGCCCGGGGACTGGTCCCAGGGGAGCATCTGGTACGCCGCCAACTTCCTGGATCACCAGGTGAAGCTTTTGGGTCTGGACGAGACCTCGGCCCAGGCCGACCGGGCGGTGGCCGCCTACTACTGGAAGCTGGCCCGGCCGGGGGACCGGGAGCTGGACGTGTCCCAGTGCCCCGACCTGGCCCCCGCCCTGGGGGCCATGGCCGCCCTGGCCCGGGGGACCACCCGGCTCACCGGGGCGGGCCGTCTGCGGCTGAAGGAGAGCGACCGGCTGTCCGCCATCGCCCAGACGATCAACGCCCTGGGGGGCTCAGCCCGGGAGGGGGAGGACAGCCTCACCATCGAGGGGGTCCGGGAGCTGGCCGGCGGCTGTGAGATCGACCCGCGGGGAGACCACCGCATGGCCATGATGGCCGCCATTCTGGCCACCCGGTGCCGGGCGCCGGTGTCCATCCAGGACATGGAGTGCGTGGACAAGTCCTACCCGGGGTTTTGGCGCGATTTTACGAGTTTGGGAGGGAAGCTGGATGTCCTCTGAACTGGGAAACAATATCAAGGTGTCGGTGTTTGGCCAGTCCCACGCCCCGGCCATCGGGGTGACGGTGGACGGTCTGCCCGCCGGAGAGGCGGTGGACCTGGACCGGCTCCAGGCCTTCCTGGACCGCCGGGCCCCCGGCCGGGGGGACCTCTCCACCGCCCGGCGGGAGGCGGACCGGCCTAGGATCCTGTGCGGCCTGCTGGACGGACGCACCTGCGGCGCCCCTCTGGCCGCCGTCATCGAGAATGGGGATACCCGCTCCGGGGATTATGACCGGCTGCGGGATGTGCCCCGGCCGGGCCACGCCGACTATCCGGCCCAGGTACGATACCGGGGCTTTCAGGACGTGCGGGGAGGGGGCCACTTCTCCGGCCGGCTCACCGCCCCCCTGTGCGTGGCCGGGGGCGTCTGCCTCCAGATCCTGGAGCGCCGGGGGGTGAGGATCGCCGCCCACATCCGGAGCGTCGGGGAGGCGGAGGACCGCCCCTTCCGGGAACTGGGGGAGGACCCCGGGACCCTGGAGGCCCTGGCCCAGGCTCCCCTCCCCGTGCTGGAGGAGAGGACCGGGGAGGAGATGCGCCGGCTGATCCAGGAGGCCCGGGAGGCGGGGGACTCGGTGGGCGGCACAGTGGAGTGCATCGTCCAGGGCCTGCCCGCCGGGCTGGGCTCCGGGATGTTCGGCGGGGTGGACAGCCGCCTGGCCGCCGCCCTGTTCGGCATCCCCGCCGTCAAGGGGGTGGAGTTCGGGGCCGGCTTCGGCGCCGCCCGCCTCCGGGGCTCGGAGAACAACGATCCGTACCGGATGGAGAGCGGCCGGGTGACCGCCTCCTCCAACCGGGCGGGGGGTGTGCTGGGGGGCATCACCACCGGCCTGCCCCTGGTGTTCCGGGCGGTCTTCAAGCCAACCCCCTCCATCGCCCGGGCACAGGACAGCGTGAGCCTGTCCCGGCGGGAGAACGAGACCCTGGCCGTCCGCGGCCGCCACGACCCCTGCATTGTCCCCCGGGCGGTGCCCGTGGTGGAGGCGGTGGCCGCCATCCTGGCCCTGGACCTGCTGATGGACCCGCCGGCAGTGCTGCCGGAGACCTGGAATTGAGGAGGACCCCATGGAAGAAGAAACACACAAGCGGTACGGCCTGCTGGGCCGGCCCCTGGGCCACAGCTTCTCCCCCCGCATCCACCAGCTGCTGGGGGGCTATGACTACCGGCTCTTTGAGAAGGAGCCGGAGGAGCTGGAGGCGTTCCTCACAGCGGAGGACTTCGCCGGGCTGAACGTGACCATCCCCTATAAGCGCTCGGTCATTCTCTTCTGTCAGGAGCTTACCGACCAGGCCCGGCGCATCGGCAGCGTCAACACCATCGTCCGCCGGCCGGACGGGACCCTCCTGGGCCACAACACCGACTATGAGGGCTTCCTCTATATGGTGCGCTCCGCCGGGGTGGACCCGGCGGGGAAGAAGGCCCTGGTGCTGGGCTCCGGCGGAGCCTCCCTCACCGTCCGGACGGCTCTGGCCGACCTGGGGGCGGCGGAGGTGGTGGTCATCTCCCGCACCGGCCCGGACAACTATCAGAACCTGGACCGGCACTGGGACGCCCGCCTCATCGTCAACGCCACCCCGGTGGGCATGTACCCGGACACCGAGTCCTGCCTGCTGGACCTGGACCAGTTCCCCGCCTGTGAGGCGGTGCTGGACCTTATCTACAACCCCGCCCGCACCCAGCTCCTGCTGGAGGGGGAGAAGCGGGGGATGATGGTTGCCAACGGCCTGGGAATGCTGGTGGCCCAGGCCCGGGGCTCCGCCCAGCTGTTCCTGGGCCGGGACATCCCTGACGGGCGGGTGGCCGAGATCACCCGCCGGCTGGAGGGGGAGACCCGGAACATCCTGCTCATCGGGATGCCCGGCTGCGGCAAGAGCACCGTGGGCCGGGCCCTGGCCCGGACTTTGAGCCGACCCCTGGCCGACCTGGACGAGGAGATCGCGGCCCGGGCGGGCATGTCTATCCCGGAGATCTTCGCCGGTCAGGGGGAGGAGGCATTCCGCCGCCTGGAGCACCAGGTGCTGCTGGACGCCGCCCGAAAGTCCGGGACGGTGATCGCCTGCGGCGGCGGCATCGTCACCCGGCCGGAGAACTTCGACCCCATGCGCCGCAACAGCGCGGTGGTCTTCCTGCGCCGGGACCTGAAGCTGCTGCCCAGTGCCGGCCGGCCCCTGTCCCAGCGGGACGGACCGGAGAAGCTCTACCGCCAGCGCAAGCCGCTGTATGAAAAGGCCGCCGACTTTGCCGTGGACAACATCACGGTGGAGGGCGCCGTGACTGAGATCATAAGGAGGTTGTCTCTATGAAACTGTTAGTGATCAACGGGCCCAACCTGAACATGCTGGGCATCCGGGAACCCAATATCTACGGCCGGCAGGACTACAACGCCCTGTGTGAGCTGATCCGGGAGACCTGCCGGGGCCTGGGCATCCAGGTGGAGATCTTTCAGTCCAACCACGAGGGGGCCATTGTGGACCGCATCCAGGAGGCCTATGGCAGGGAGGACGGCATTGTCATCAATCCGGCGGCCTACACCCACACCAGCGTGGCCATCCTGGACGCCCTGAAGGCGGTGGCCCTGCCCGCGGTGGAGGTCCACCTGTCCGACGTGGACCAGCGGGAGGCCTTCCGCCACGTGTCCTACGCCGGCATGGCCTGTGAGACCCGCTTCAAGGGGCTGGGCTTCCAGGGTTATGTGGAGGCCATCCGCTACCTGCACAAGAAATACGCGGAGAAATCCGCCTGATGGGTTCCCAGCCGCCCGGGGCATTTCCCGGGCGGCTGGGGCCGGGAAGAAAAAATTCAAAATTACCCCTTGACAATTTCCCGCGGTCTGCTATAATAGCATTCGTCCCGCGCGGCGGGCATGAAAATTTAGCCGGATTGTGTAAGGGTAGCACGACAGACTCTGACTCTGTTTGTGAGGGTTCGAATCCTTCTCCGGCTGCCAAAACGAAAGGACATCCGAAAGGATGTCCTTTCGTTTTGACTTTTGCCGCCCAGCTTCGTGCGAAGTGCCGCCGCTGCGCGGCGGCTGCGCTCCGAAACGTACCTGCGGGCGCAGCCCGCCGTGGCTTTGCCGGCGGCAAAACGGTTGACCGCCGCGAAGGCGGCGCGGCCCGGAGGGGACGTTGGACAAGATTCAGGATGGCCGGCCGAAAATTTGAAGGATCTGGGTCGTCATGGCCTGCCAGCCAAGAAAGGACTTGATTGTCCGTCCGCCCTTTGATACAATCGAGGGAGAACGACGGGGCGGCGGACCGCCGGCCCGGAGCGGATACAGAAAGGACGTACTGCCATGGCGACGCTGCTGAAGGGGGCCCCGGTGGCCCAGGCGCTGAGCAAGAAAATTGA
>CALWYA010000116.1 GCA_944385645.1 uncultured Oscillospiraceae bacterium | reverse complement strand
CCCTTCGGGCCACCTTCCCCCCTGTGGGGGGAAGGCAAAGGGCCGCCGAAGGCGGCGGCCCCTACAAGTACCGGCGTGGGAAGGCCGGGCGCACAATGTGCGCCCCTACACACCTCGGCGGGGGCCCCATATAATTCCTAATTCCTAACTCCTCATTCCTAATTCAAACTCCTATCTCCTATCTTCACTCTCCACTCTTCCCTCTCTACTCTATAATTGAACGGAGGTATCCCCATGACCACCCCGGAGCACTATGAATCGGACGTGCTGTTCTTCTTCGACGGGAAGCCAACCGAGCTGGCCCTCTATCAGGCCCTGGAGCGGGCCATGTCGGCCCGCTTCCCCGAGGCCTCCGTCAAAGTGCAGAAGAGTCAGATCAGCTTCTACCACAGGCACCTGTTCGCCGCCGCCTCCCTCCCCCTGCGCCGGCGGAAGGAGTGGCCGAAGGAGTGTCTCCTGGTGACCTTCGGCCTGTCCCACCGGCTGTCCTCCCCCCGGATCGCCGTGGCGGTGGAGCCCTACCCCAACCGCTGGACCCACCACGTGGTGGTGGCCCGGGAGGAGGAGATCGACGGGGAGCTGCTGGACTGGCTGGCGGAGGCCTATGACTTCGCGGCGGCAAAATAAAGCGTGCCCGCCCCTCTCGGGGCGGGCACGCTGTGTCACACTTTAGAGGAATCGCTCCACCGCCTCCAGCATGGGCAGGGGGGCCTCCTCGGGGATGAAGTGGCCGCAGGGCAGGCTGTGGCCCTGGATATGGTCGCCGAATTTGGCCCACCGCTCCAGGGGCCGGAAGAACCGCTCCACCAGGCCGTTGGCCCCCCAGAGCACCAGGGTGTCCGCCTGGATCTTCCGGCCGGCCTTCAGGTCGGCCTCGTCCAGGGCCAGATCCACCGTCTCCCCCGCCCGGTACTCCTCGCAGATGGCGTGGATGGTCTCCACGTTGTAGTGCTTCAAATACTCGTCGTACACCTCCTGGGGGAAGGCCTCGGCGGAGGTGTCGTTCTCCGAGTTGTAGCGGGCGATGTGGAGAGAGTAGCGGAAGAACTGCTTCCGGCTGGACAGGATCATGTCCTCGGGCAGGGGCGGCTCCTGGGTGAAAAAGTACCACTGGAACAGGGCCTTGGCGAACTCCCGGGTGGACAGGCTGTACATGTCATAGGTGGACACGATGTCCAGCAGCACCAGCTTGTCCACCGCCTCCGGGTGGTCCAGGGCCATGCGGTAGCCCACCCGGGCCCCCCGGTCGTGGCCCATGACGTGGAACTTCTCAAAGCCCAGGGCCCCCATGACGGCGATCTGGTCCTCGGCCATCACCCGCTTGGAGTAGTTGCTGTGGTCGGGCAGGCCCTCGGGCTTGCCGCTGTCCCCATAGCCCCGCAGATCGGTGGCCACCACGGTGAACCGCTCTGCCAGCTTCGGGGCCACCTTGTGCCACATGAGGTGGGTCTCCGGGTGGCCGTGGAGGAGCAGGAGGGGGGCGCCCTCCCCCAGCTTCACCCCGTGGATGTCCACCCCGTTGGCCCGGATGGTGAATTCCTCGCCCGGCATCCGCATCCTGTATTCCCCTTTCCCGCCCCGGCGGGGCGTCTGTCTCATTCTTTTTTCGGAACTGGGCGTTCAGCCCAGGTAGGGGGCCGCCAGCCGGTCCACCCCCTGGGGGTCGTCCCGGTACCAGGCGGCGAAGTCCTTGCCGCTGCCGGCCACCGCCCGGCCCAGCTCCACCAGGAAGGCGGGGATGTCGGCCTCCAGCAGGACGCCCACCTCCCGGCCCATGGCCTCGCAGCCCTGGGCCTGTTCGCCCCCCGCATAGAGGGTGAAGGCGCTCTGGGGCTTGCCCTCCACCAGCCGGGAGGCCCCCCGGAAGCCCAGCGTCCCCGTCTGGTGGGTGCCGCAGGAGGAGGGGCAGCCGGAGATGTGGATCTGGGGCAGGGCCCCGTCGGGCAGCTCCGCCTCCCGCACCGCCTGGACGCAGGCCCGGAGCAGGCCCTGGGAGTCCCGCAGGCCCACCTGACAGGTGGCCCCGCCGATGCAGCACACCGAGGTCTCGAAGGGGGTCCGGGCCCCGTCCCCGGTGGCGGCCAGCACCTGGGCGGCCTCCCGGCCGGTGAGGTTGACGATATAGGCCGTCTCATCGGGGGCCAGGCGCAGCTCCACCCCCTCCATGCCGGCAATCAGGTCGCTGAGGGCGCACAGCTCGTCCACCCCGGGCTGTCCCCCGATGGGGTGCCAGGCCACGGCGTACAGGCCGGGCTGCTTCTGGGGGATGACCCGGGGGCCGGCGGCGGCGCTCCCGTCCCCGGTCTTGGTCACCGCCCGGGGCTGGACGTGCAGGTCCAGGTCCTCGCCGGAGGCGAACACCTCCTCCAGCTTCTCCCGGTAGGCCCTGGCGTACCCCTCCGGGCCGCCGCAGGCCTCCTGCATGTACCGGGTGCGGGCCTTGCCCCGGTTCTCATAGTTGCCATAGGCCCGGAAGGTGAGCCACATGGCCTTGATATAGTACAGGATCATCTCCGGCTCCACCCCCTGGGCCACCAGCACCCCCATGCGGGGGTTGTTGCCCAGGCCGCCGGCGCTGTACACGTCGAACCTCCCGTCGGGCCGGGCGGCGAAGCCCAGGTCCCGGTAGGTGGCGTGGGTCAGGTTGGCGGGGGAGCTGGAGAAGCACACCTTCAGCTTCCGGGGCATCTTCTCCGCCCGGATAAAGCCCATCAGATACTCCCCGGCGGCCTCGGCCCAGGGGAGCACGTCGAAGTACTCCCCCTCCTCCAGGCCGGACAGGGGGGAGCACATCACGTTCCGGGGGAAGTCCCCGCCGCCCCCCATGGTGACGATGCCGTGGTCCAGGGCCCCCTCCATAATGGCGCACACCGCCTCGGGGCCCAGGTCGTGGAGCTGGATGGTCTGACAGGTGGTGAAGTGGGCCCGGGGCACCTGCCAGTCCCGGATGGCCTGGGCGACGAAGGCCAGCTTGTCCCGGGTCACCCGGCCGCCGGGCATGCGCAGGCGGAGCATGCTGGCCTGTCCGCCCTTCTGGGCGTAGCTGCCGTACAGGCCGGAGAAGCCCTTGTAGCTCCCCTTGTCCAGCTCGCCGGCGTAAAAGGCCAGGGTCTTCTCCCGGAAGGCGGGCAGGTCGGCCTTCCAGCTCTGGGGGTCGATGTGGGTCATGGTGAGGACCTCGTTTCTCGTCAAGTTTTCCCCCCTCTCCCGCGCGGAGCGGACAGGGGGCGGCATCATGTTACAGATACCGGTATTTTATCACGCTTTTTCCGCCGGCGCAACGCCCGCCGGGGATTTTCCCCCGGCCCTATTCCGACCGCTCCCCCCGGCGGGTGATTTTGGCGGTGTGCTCCACCCGGTTCAGCCCCGTCCCCCGGCTGTTGTGCCGGGCCACCAGGGCGGCGATCTCCCCCCGGGCCTGCTCCACCTCCGCCTTGAAGGTCCGGGCGGACAGGCGCAGGGCCCCGTGGCCCAGGATGATCAGCTGCTCCAGCCCGTCGGAGGTGGCCACCCGCACCCGGTGGTCCCGGCCCAGGTCATAGGTGGCCTTCTCGATGTAGGCGTCGGCGGTCTCGGCCTCTTTGGTGTACACCACATAGATGCCGTTGCGCTGTTCCACCGAGCCCGGGTTGCCCTTCACCTTATAGGCGTCGAACACCAGGATGACCACGCACCTCCGATAGCCCCGGTAGTCGGACAAAATGTCCTCCAGGGCGGCCCGGGCGGCGGCCACGTCCTGCTTCGCCAGGGCCTGGAGCTCCTCCCAGGCGAAGATGATGTTGTACCCGTCCACCAGCAGATACTCCGGCCCGGACTTCTGCGCCCGGATGGCGTACTTCTCGCTCAGCTCGGTGCGGGCGGGCTTCTTCTGGGGCTGGAAGGACCGGGGCTCCACCTTGCCGTAGGTGCGCTCGAAGATGGCCTGGAGCTCCTTGTCCTGCTCCAGGCTGCCCCCCCGGCGGTCCACCCGCCCCCCGGCGGGGGCGTCGGGCTCCGGGGCCGGGGGCTCCATCCCCAGGCGCAGGCCGCTGTCCACCTGCATATAGTCCCGCACCTGGTCCCACTTGACGGGGAAGCCGCCCCCGTGGGCGCAGAACACGGAGTCAGGGGTGTTCTCCAGGTCCCGCTCCGGGTCATAGCCCAGCTGTTCCACCACTTCCTCCTGCCGGGGGCAGGGGGCGTAGCCCCCCGGCCGGCAGGACAGCCGCCCCAGGCCGCGGGTATAGGCGCTCACCTCCCGCCAGTAGCCCCGCAGGCCGGCCACCGGGGCGTGGCCGGTGAGCAGGGCCAGCTCCCCCGCCCGCTCGGGCGGGTCCACCGTTCCCCCCATGGCCTGCAGATCGGTCATGGCCCGGCCCACGCTGGCGTCGGGCACCTCCAGGCGGAACCGATAGTGGGGCTCCAGCAGGATACTCTCCGCCTGCATCAGCCCCTGGCGCACCGCACGGTAGGTGGCCTGCCGGAAGTCGCCCCCCTCGGTGTGCTTCAGGTGGGCCCGGCCGGCCACCAGGGTGATCTTCATATCGGTGATGGGCGAGCCGGTGAGCACCCCCAGGTGCCGCTTCTCGGCCAGATGGGTGAGGACCAGCCGCTGCCAGTTCAGGTCCAGCTGGTCGGGAGGGCACTGGGCGGCCAGGCGCAGGCCGCTGCCCCGCTCCCCCGGCTCCAGGAGCAGGTGGACCTCGGCGTAGTGCCGCAGGGGCTCGAAGTGGCCCACCCCCTCCACCGGGGCGGCGATGGTCTCCCGGTAGACGATGCTCCCCTCGCCGAAGGACACCTCCGCCCCGAACCGCTCCCGGATGAGCCGGGTGAGCACCTCCAGCTGGATCTCCCCCATGAGCTGTAAGTGGATCTCCCCCGCCCCCTCGCTCCACACCACCCGCAGCTGGGGGTCCTCCTCCTCCAGCTGCCGCAGGTTCTGGAGCATGGTGTGGGGGTCGCAGCCCGGGGGCAGGATCACCTGATAGGACAGCACCGGCTCCAGCTCCGGGGCCCGGCCCGGGGGCTCGGCCCCCAGGGGGTCCCCCGGCCGGGTGCGGGTCAGGCCGGTGACGGCGCACACCGTCCCGGCGGGGACGGACTCGGCGGTCTGGTATTTCTCCCCGGAGTACAGGCGGATCTGGTTCACCTTCTCCTGCCAGTCGGGGCCCTCCAGCTGGTCCCGCACCCGCAGGCTCCCCCCGGTGACCTTCAGCCAGGTGAGCCGGTCGCTCCCCTCCCGGGTCACCTTGTACACCCGGGCGGCGAACTGCCCGGGGTACCGGGGGGCCAGAGTGTACCGCTCCAGGGCGTCCAACAGCTCGTCCACCCCCCCCAGCCTCACGGCCGAGCCGAACAGGCAGGGGAAGGTCAGCCCCCGGCCC
>CALWYA010000115.1 GCA_944385645.1 uncultured Oscillospiraceae bacterium | reverse complement strand
GGCCTTGAACTGGCCGGCCAGCTCCTTCAGGTCGTCGGCGGTGAGCTCCACGTCCTGGGTGACGCCCCGGGCCTCCTTCATCTTGTCGATGAGCTGCTCGAAGTACTTCTTGCCCACCTCCATGACCACGTCGGAGTACATCTGGATGAAGCGGCGGTAGCAGTCCCAGGCCCACCGGGGATTGCCGGACTTCTTGGCCAGCACCTCCACCACCTGCTCGTTCAGACCCAGGTTGAGGATGGTGTCCATCATGCCGGGCATGGAGGCCCGGGCGCCGGAGCGCACGGAGACCAGCAGGGGGTTGTCGATGTCGCCGAACTTCTTGCCGGTGATCTGCTCCAGCTTGGTGACGTACTCCATGATCTGGCCCTGGATCTCCTCGTTGATCTGCCGGCCGTCCTCATAGTACTGGGTGCACGCCTCGGTGGTGATGGTGAAGCCCTGGGGGACGGGCAGGCCGATGTTGGTCATCTCGGCCAGGTTGGCGCCCTTGCCGCCCAGCAGCTCACGCATGTTGGCGTTGCCCTCGGAGAAGAGGTACACGAACTTGTTTGCCATTTGAACACTTCATTCCTTTCTTCTGTGAGACGGAGGGCGCGCCGGAGAAGAGAGACCGCGCGGCCGCCGCCGCCATCCAAAAAAATGTGCGGGAGACCCGCTCTGGAAACGTTGCGCAACATATTATAACGGCCAAAAGAGAAGATTGCAACCGCTTTCCGGAGATTTTCTCTAAAATTTCCGTAAAATCGGCCGGCGGCTTGCCAGAGGGGGGCGGACTGTGGTACACTGGGAAAAATTCCGCTTCCGGCGGTCCCGTTTCCCGCGGGGGCGTGGGGCGGCCGGAGGCTGCAAAAATCCGGGCGCGGAGGACAAGACGCCGCCCCGGAAGAGCGAGGGGGCGCGGGGATGAGCGCGGAACTGTGGCAGATGCTGGGGCTGTACCTGCTGGCGGCCAACCTGGCCGCCTTTCTCCTCATGGGGGCGGACAAGAGGCGGGCCCGGCGGGGGAGCTGGCGGCTGTCGGAGAGGGCGCTGTTTCTCTTCCCCGTCCTGGGCGGAGCCCTGGGGGGACTGCTGGGGATGCGGGCCTTTCACCACAAGACGAAGCACTGGTACTTCCGCTGGGGCTTTGTCCTGCTGCTCCTCCTTCAGCTGGCGGGACTGCTGCTGTTGTTCCGCAGTCAGATGAGATAAACGCCGGCGCGCCGAAAAAGGCGCGCCGGCGTTTTCAAATGGGGTCGGTGAGCTTCAGGTCTCCTGCCAGGCCAGGCGGTACAGGGCGGCGGCCAGCACCTGGGCGCCCCGGGCCAGGTCCTCCGGGGCGGCGTACTCCTCCGGACAGTGGCTCCGGCCGTCCCGGCAGGGGAGAAAGAGCAGGGCGGAGGGGACCTGTCCGGCAAAGAGCTGGCAGTCGTGTCCGGCGCCGCTGATCATGTGCATGGAGGAACAGCTCAGTTCATCGGCGCACTGTTCCAGAAGAGCTCCCAGGCCGCGGTCCAGCCGGGCAGGGGGGAGGGACATGCGCAGCTGGGTGGTCACACCGTAGCCCTCGGCCTCCAGACTGTGGGCGGCCTGGTCGATCTCCCGGCCCAGCCGGGCCAGATCATCCGGGTCCGGCGCCCGGTAGTCCACCAGAATGGACACCCGCCCGGGGATCACATTGGCGGACCCGGGGAACACCTGGAACGAGCCGGCGGTGGCGGTGGCGTTTTGGAACCGGCGGGCCAAACCGGGCAGCCGGAGGACCAGACCGGCCGCCCCCTGGAGGGCGTCCAGCCGCAGGTCCATGGGGGTGGTGCCGGCGTGGTTGGCCCGGCCGGTGATCTCCACCGCCAGCGTGCCCAGCCCGGTGATGGTGTCCACGACCCCCAGCTGGATGCCCCGGTGCTCCAGAACGGGGCCCTGCTCGATGTGTACTTCGAAGTAGCGGGCCAGGTCCGTCCGCCGGGCGTCGGGCAGCCGGGCGGGATCAAAGCCCGCGTCGGCCATGGCCTGGGCCAGGGTCACCTCCGCCTCGTCCCGGCAGGAGAGCAGGGCGGGGTCCGCCTGTCCCAGAATGGAGCGGCTGCCCCAGAAGGAGGCGTCGGGAAAGCGGCTGCCCTCCTCCTCCACCATAGCCACCAGCTCCACCGGGGCGCGGGGCGGGCCAAAGTGCGCCAGAAGGGTCTGGAGGGCGGCCAGCCCGCACAGGACGCCGGCCGTCCCGTCATAGGCCCCCGCCCCCTTCACCGTGTCCATGTGGGAGCCGATCAGGGTGACCTGACCCGCGCCGCCGGCCCGGCCGAGGAGGTTTCCGGCCGCGTCCAGACGGGTGGACAGGCCGGCCTGGGCAAACCAGGACGTCAGCAGGCGGCGGGCCTGTCCCTCCTGGGGAGTGTAGCTGGGGCGCCAGAGCCGGTCGGGCAGGACAGAGATCTGGGCCAGCTCATGCAGGCGGCGCTGGATCTCGGCGCCGTCAACAGTGGGAATGGATTTACACATGCCGATGCCTCCTTATACTACAGTAATTTTTCGTAGCAGTTGAGCACCTCGTGGATGAATCCCTGGAAGAAGAACTCCGTCCCCCCGGCCAAGCGGTAGCCCAGCCTGGGATACATGGCGTTGGCGGGGGCGTTGCCCTCGTAGGTGTCCAGCCGCATCACCGCCTTGCCCTGGCGGCGGGCCTGAGACTCGCAGAAGGCCACGAACTCCCGGGCCTTGCCCCGGCCCGCCCACCGGGGGGAGATGACCAGGGTGTGGATGACGGCAACCCGGTCCCGGTCCGCCGGGAACTGCCAGGGGATGGCGTCGTACTCGGGGAGCTGGACGCCGTTGAGGATGGCGGCGCCGTAGATCTCCCCGTCCTCCTCCGCTGTCCACAGGGTACCCGCCTCCAGGGCCCCCCGGGCGGTGTCCAGGGTGGGGTACTTCCCCCGCATCCAGTTGGTGTAGGAGGCGGGGCGGGCGTCCTCGGCGGACAGGATCTCCTCGTAGATGCCCGCGATGGCGGGCAGGTCGGCGGCAATGGCAGGTCGGATCATGGGAAAGGCTCCTTTTCGTGTGGTTCGGCCCCAATCTGGGGCCGGCAAGAGAGAATTGGACTGTCTCCGCCCCTCCCGGGGCGGAGACAGAGCGGTTTCGGTGTTTCAGAACCGGTGGGCCCAGCCGGACAGGAACCACACCGGGGCCAGCCAGGTGAGTAGGTACACCAGCAGGCTCAGGGTGGACAGGGAGGTGTAGGCCCCGATGGAGGTCAGGTAGGCGGCCAGCACCAGCCCCAGGACGGAGCCGGCGCAGCAGATGACCGCCCCCAGCCGGGCGGCGATGGACAGCCGCTTGGCCGCGGCGATGGCCTCGGCGAAGGGGAGCAGGCCCTCCCGGCACAGCAGGGCGGTGAGAATGTCCCCGTGGGGCTGGTCCGGGTCGGACAGCTCCCGGCGGCGCTCCACCGGGGGGAAGTCCATCTTGTCCGCCGCCAGCTTGAACCGCTGCTGGAGCATGGCGGGGATCAGGTTGAAGTCCCGGGTGGCCAGGACGGGCCCCACCTTCTCCAGCAGCAGCTCCTCCACCGCGGGAAAGACGGTGTCAGGGAGGGTGTAGTTCAGGGCGAAGATGCCAGCCAGCCGCCCGTCGATGGCGCAGAAGACGGCGTTTTTCACGTTCAGCCCCTGGGGCAGGGAGATGTCCATGAGGCTCATGAAGGCGGCGGAGCCCACCAGCACCTGGTCCCCCCGGATGTTGGCGGACAGCCCCCCCTCATAGCAGGTGAGCCGGTCGGCCTTTCGGAGCAGGCCCCCCATGGACCGCAGCTGGTCGTGGAACACCCGGCCCAGGCCGCTGCCCGAGTCCAGAATCAGGGTGGCGGTGTAGGCCACCACCCGCTCGGCGGGGAAGTCCCCCAGCACCTTATAGCCGTTGAGCTCTACGTGGCCAGGGGGGAAGAGGTCGGGGTCGGTGAGGACCACCCGGTCCCCCCGGCCCGCCCGGGCGATCCCCGGCCAGCCGGCCAGGGCGGCGCCGCTCTGGACCAGGCGGCGGGCCGCCTTGTGGAAGGAGCGGCCGTAGGCGATGCCCCCGCCGAAGGCGGCGGTGACGGTGAACAGGGCGGACAGGGTCCACAGCAGCCGCTGGGGGTTTCCGGTGCCCACAGAGGCCAGCAGGCCGAGGGCGACGTCGGCCAGGAACAGCAGGGGACAGACCCGGCGGAAGATCCGCTGGGCCCCGTCGTCCGCCTGGATCTGACTGCCGAAGCCCTGGGCGTCCCCCTGCCACTTCACATAGGTGTCCCGGCCGCTCCACTTGCCCTCGTCCAGGGTCACCCGATAGGGGTGGGCCGCGGCGGCGGCGGTGCGGCAGGACAGGCGGGCGGCCAGCTGCTTGTGGTAGCGGCCCCGCAGCTGGAAGTACAGCCCCGCTAGACAGGCCAGGGCATAGGGCAGCCGCTCCTCCGGCTGGGCGGACAGGGCCAGCTGCACCCCGTCGGCCAGGGTGAAGAGACAGGCCAGGGCGGCCAGGGTGTCCATGCCGAATTTCAGCTGGAAGGCCCGGATCAGACCCACCAGCACCACGTCCAGGGCCAGCAGGGCGCCCAGCCCCAGCAGGCCCACGCAGATCCAGGCCTGGACGTCGGGGGCGGCCAAGGCGGGGATCCACTCCCAGCCGATCACCGGCCCCACCACGGGGGACAGGGCCTGGACCAGGGCCAGCAGGAACAGCAGGACCAGCAGCCAGCACCGCACCGCCATCCCCTTGAGCCCCTTGCCGTACCGCTGGGCCAGCTTCTGGGGCGGGGCGTCGGGGGGCGGGGCCTCCTCCCGGCGGGGCAGGCGCAGGCGGACGGGGGCGGGCTCCGGCTGGGGCTCCTCCTCCCGGTCGGTGCCCGGGATCAGCTTCTCCAGCCGGCGGACCTCCTCCCGGTCCACCGCCTCGTCCTCCTGGAACATCCGGTCGGCATAGTCGTCGGCCCGCTTGCCGATGTCCTTGAGGAAGGCGGACAGGACGCTCTCCTCCTCTGGGAAGGAGATAACCTTGTCATCCTCTGGGGCGGAGGGCTCTTCTTCCTCCGGAAGGGCCTCCGGCCCGTCCTCGGCGTCCTCCTCTTCGGCCTCCTCCGGGAGGGGCTCCTCGGGTTCATCCTCTTCCTCCGCCGGGGCGGCGCCGGGGAAGGCCACCAGCTTTCCCTCCGGGTGGGGCCGCCGGGGGGCCTCCGGCCAGGGCAGGTCGGGGCCGGAGAGGTCCGGTTCCGTGGGGACCGCCCGGGGCCGGGCGTGCCCGCCCCCAAACTCCGCCAGGATGTCGTCCAGGGAGTAGGTCTCCTGCGGGGTGTTCTCATTCAGTTGTTTGTCCTTGTCCTGATCGCGCATACAGACATCCTTTTTGTGGTCCCGCCCAGGG
>CALWYA010000114.1 GCA_944385645.1 uncultured Oscillospiraceae bacterium | reverse complement strand
GCATCCCCGCCACCATCGACAACGACATCGGCTGCTCCCACTACACCATCGGCTTCGACACCGCCTGCAACACCGCCATCGAGTGCATCGACAAGCTCCGGGACACCATGCAGTCCCACGAGCGGTGCTCGGTGGTGGAGGTCATGGGCCGCCACGCCGGCCACCTGGCCCTGTACGTGGGCATCGCCGTGGGCGCCACCGCCGTCCTCATCCCCGAGCGGCCGGTGGACTTCCAGAACGACGTCATCGAGAACATCCGCCGGGCCCGGCTGGCGGGCACCACCCACTACATGGTGGTCACCGCCGAGGGGGCGGCCAGCGCCTATGAGGTGGCTAACCGCATCAAGGACGAGCTGGGCATGGAGCCCCGTGTCACCGTCCTGGGCTATATCCAGCGGGGCGGCTCTCCCTCCGCCCGGGACCGGGAGACGGCCAGCCGCATGGGCTATGAGGCGGTGCAGGTCCTCCTGGCGGGCAAGGGCAACCGGATCGTGGCCACCAAGGACGGCCGGATCGTGGACCTGGACATGGAGGAGGCCCTGGCCATGCACAAGGACTTCGAGATGGAGCGGTACGACGTGCTGGAGGCCCTCACCAACAACGTGGGCGGCTGCGCCTTCCGAAAATAACGGAATCACACCATAAAACGGCCCCCGGACGCATCGCGTCCGGGGGATTTGCGTCCGGGGGCTTTGCCGTCTCCCCTCACCGGGGCAGGGCCCACATCAGCAGGTCCCGCACCCAGCCGGGGGCCCCGGCCTGGGTGATGGCCTGGAAGAACTCCGGGCGGGGGGCCTCCGGGGACAGAGTCACGGCGGCCGAGGCCTCCCGGCCGATGGCCAGCAGGTCGGCGGAGGCGCTGGCCCCTATGGCAATGTCCGAGGCCACCGCCGCTCCGCCGGCGGCGTAGACCCCTACAGCAGACCCGCCCAGGGCCACATAGCCCAGAGCGCAGCCCCCCACCGCCAGGCCGCCCAGGGCGATGCCGCCCAGGGACACCAGCCCCAGGGCAAACCCCGCG
This sequence comes from uncultured Oscillospiraceae bacterium, assembly GCA_944385645.1. Lineage (GTDB taxonomy): Bacteria > Bacillota > Clostridia > Oscillospirales > Oscillospiraceae > Lawsonibacter. The sequence goes on along the minus strand of CALWYA010000114.1, from coordinate 4,353 downwards.
ATGACCAGCAGGCCCAGGCAGATGGCTCCGACGGACAGCAGGCCCGCCGCGAAGCAGCCCACCGCCACCAGCCCGGTGGCCACGTTGCCGATGGCCACGATCCCCCGGGCCCAGGTCAGCCCCCGGCCGGACAGGTTGACGTGGACCAGGGGCAGCCCCCACAGGGTGCGCCGGCTCTTGTACTCATAGTGCCAGGTCTCATAGTGGTAGTGCTTCTCCACCACCACCCGCTCCACCTCCGGCCGCTCCTTCGCCGCCTCCCGGCCGGTGACCAGCCAGTCCAGGGTCACGTCGAAGTACCGGGCCAGGGCGGCCAGATTGTCCATATCGGGCCGGCTGGTTCCGGCCTCCCACTTCTGCACCGCCTGCCGGGTCACCCCCAGCAGGCCGGCCAGCTCCTCCTGGGACAGGCCGGCCTTTTTCCGCAGGTCGTATAAGCGCGTCTGAAATTCCATGCTCGTGTTCCTCCGTTTCTCCGGTTCCCCGGTCCGCCCTGTGTTCCCGGATGCGTCATGTTCCCGGGTGTTCCCACCCCGCGAGGGGCGGGAACATCCAGATGGATCAGGGCGCTCAGGATCCCCGGGACGGTCCCAGCATAGCAAATTTCCCCGGACAGCGCAACCAAAAGAGGTGTCCAATCTGACAACTGGCGGTTGCATCCCCTGCATTTCAAGGAATTTACGCAGAAGTCCGCCGCCCGAAAGGGCGGCGGACTTCTGCGTGGAGCGCAGATCCTCAGTCCAGGCAGAACATGGGCCGGGCCTCGTCGAACAGGTCCACCATGCCGCAGTAGTTCAGGGTCTCGTAGATGTCCAGGAGCCGCCGCTGCTCCTCATTCAGCTCGCTGCGGGCCAGGTACTGCCCGTCCCCGGTGACGAAGCCCACGGGGGTGACGGCGGGCAGCTCCTCGTACAGCTGGGACAGGAAGTTCATGAACCCGGTCATGGGCAGGCCGGCCAGCCGGGCGGTGAGCACCCCCAGGTAGTTGGGGCTGATGACCACGTCCTGCTCCTCCTGGATGTCGTAGTTGGTCCAGATGAAGAAGGGGACGGCGTACTGCTGCAGCACCTCCTCCGTGGTCCGCTCCGACAGCTTCTTGCCGTACAGCTCCTCATAGAAGGAGTTGGTGAGGGGGGGCTGGTGGTCCCCGAAAAAGACGATCATGGTGGGCTCATCCTGCTGGCTGTAGTAGCCGATAAGCTCCCGCAGGGCGTCGTCGCTCTCCCGGGCCAGGGCGAAGTACTGCCGGGCGGAGCTGTCGGTGCGGGCCAGCCGGTCGGGCAGGTCGATGGTCCGCTCCAGGTTGTTCCACCCCTGGGCGTAGCCGCTGTGGTTCTGCATGGTCACGTTGAAGAAGAAGGTGTTCCCCTCCTGCTCCCGGGTGGTCCGGAAGATCATCTCATAGTCGGACCGGTCGGACACATAGTGGCGGATGTAGTAGGGGTCCACCACGTCCTCCTCGTACATCTGGCGGTCGAAGTCCAGATAGTCATAGGCCAGCACCCGGTTCCACCCGCTGGACTTGTAGGGGTGGAAGGCGGTGGTCTCATAGCCCTGGCTCCCCGCCACGGCGGCCAGGGAGGGCATCCCCTCCTCCACGTACAGCTGATAGGCCACCGTGTGGGGCGGCTGGAACAGGCTGGAGAAGCCGGTGAGGTACTCGAACTCCACCGTGGCCGTCCCGCCCCCGGTGACCGGGGCGTACATCCAGCCCTTCACCGTGTTCTCCTCCAGGGAGTGGAGGAAGGGGGTGGGGTCCTCGCTGGCCTCGAAGTCGTCGAAGACGGTGAAATCGGCAAAGGACTCGTTCATGATGACGATGAGGTTGGTGGGCTGCCGGTCCGGGTCCCCCTCCAGGGCGGGGTACTGCTCCATCAGCTCCAGCACCTTGTCGTGGGAGTAGTCCGCCGGCTTCTCCACCGAGCTGTACCGCAGGGCCACGGTGAAGTTCAGCAGAAAGCCGTTGCGCTGAGTGACCCACTGCTGGGTGTAGATGCCCAGGGCGGGGAGGGCCCCGGTGCAGAAGAAGGCGAAGCAGTAGCCCAGCACCGCGCCCCAGGCCACCAGGGCAAAGGGGAGGGGGATCCTGGCCCGCTTCCTCTGGGGCGGGCAGACCAGCACCAGGAACAGATAGGCCGTCAGCAGCACCGCCGCCTGCATGATGTAGGCGTCCATGGAGTAGTCGAAGCCGTCGGCTACGTTGGCGGCGGTGCGCCAGGCGGCCACGTCGGCGGGGAACAGGATGCGTCCCCGGAACCGGAGCACGTAGTGGTTTACCAGCCCCACCAGGAAGGCCAGACAGATCCCCAGGGCGCAGGCCCGGCGGATGCGGCCCAGCACCAGCCGCAGCACGGCGAACAGGATGTAGTACCAGATCATGTTCATCAGCACCTGCCAGGCGTACAGGTCGGAGAACACGTCGTTCTCGTTGAGGGTCTCTACCATCCACAGGCAGACCCAGGGTCCCAGCAGGAACACCAGCCGGGCCCCCCATTTTCCGGGCTGCTCCCCCATGTCCCGGAGCAGGCGGGAGAGCAAAGAGCGGTTACAGGTCAGGTTCATTCCCGGTCATCCCAATCACCGCGGCCCCGCCGCGGTCCGTCCCCCTGTCCTGTTCCCGCCCCGGAGGGGCGGGCGCGGGAGGGGAAATATCCTCTAGCATACTCCTTTGACAGAAAAAAGCAAGACGTCCCCGGGGAACTTTTGAAAAATTTCTGCTGATCCTTTTGTGTGTTCCCGCCCCCTGCGGGGGCGGGAACACCAGGAAAAATTTTGGACCCGGGAACACAAAAGGGGATTGGGGAAAATTCAATGGTCCCCGGCCGGCCTCTTTCTGCATCCATATAATATAGAGACGCCGGCCGGCCGGGCGGGTTTCTGGAAGACGGAAAAAATTTTCCCCGCCGGGGAGCGGGGCGGGAAATGAATATTTTTCTGCATATTCATTTTTGAACCCCGAAAAAGAGGGGGATTTTCCGGCCCCATGGGGCCCTTTGCCTAAAATACCCCCCGGTTTTCCGGGATATTTGCATATTTATCTATTGACGGCCCGCCCCCCGTGGGGTATAATTTGTGCAACGTCCGGCCCGCCGGGCGGGTTTTTGAAAAAGGAGATTATTACCATGAAGAAGTTTCTTGCCATGACACTGGCCCTGGCCATGTCCCTGTCTCTGGCCGCCTGCGGCGGCGGGGCCGCCAGCTCCACCCCCAGCGCCAGCACCCCTGACGCCTCCACCTCCGCCCCCGACGCCTCCACCGGCGGCGAGACCGCCGACCTGTCCGAGGCCCTGGTGGAGCCCGGCAAGCTGATCATGTCCACCAACGCCGCCTTCCCTCCCTATGAGATGGTGGCCGACGGCGAGGGCGTCTATCAGGGCCTGGAGGGCATCGACGTGGAGATCGCCCTGGCCATCGCCGACAAGCTGGGCCTGGAGCTGGTCATCGACGACATGGACTTTGACGCCGCCCTGATGGCGGTGCAGAACAACTCCGCCGACGTGATGCTGGCCGGCCTGAGCTACTCCGAGGACCGGGACGAGGTGGTGGACTTCACCGACTCCTACGCCACCGGCATCCAGTCCGTCATTGTCAAGGAGGGCTCCGATGTTACCATGGACAATGTAGGGGAGTACCTGATTGGCACCCAGCGGGGCACCACCGGCTTCCAGTATGCCACCGGTGACTACGGAGAGGAGCACGTGATTGGCTATGACAACGGCGCCACCGCCGTGCAGGAGCTGATCAACGGCACCATCGACGCCGTCATCATCGACAACGCCCCCGCTCAGGAGTATGTGGCCGCCAACCCCGACGCCGGTCTGGCCCTGCTGGATGGCGCCTGGGTGGAGGAGGACTACTGCGCCGCTGTGGACGAGGGCAACACCGTCCTGCTGGAGGCCATCAACACCGCCCTGAACGAGCTGATCTCTGACGGCACCGTTCAGACCATCATCGACAAGTACATCACCGCCGAGTAAGAGAAAACAGTTCCCGCAGAAGGAGCGGCCTTGCGCCGCTCCTTCTGGCCTGTTCATGAGTAGAGAGAGGGGGAAGCCCGCCAATGGATTTTACCCAGCTGTATGAGACCTTCAACGCCCTGGAAAACCCCAGTTTCTGGCAGGACGCCTACATGAAGTTCTATAAAGCCTGGTTCTATGAGGACCGGTGGACCATGTACTTTGACGGCCTGGTCACCACCGTCCAGGTGACCATCATGGCCCTGATCATCGGTGTCATCCTGGGGGTGATGGTGGCCCTGATCCGCACCGCCCACGACCAGCAGCGCCCGGGGCACCGCAACCCCTTCCTGGGGCCCGTCAACTTCGTGTGCAAGGTGAAAGACACAATCATCGG
>CALWYA010000113.1 GCA_944385645.1 uncultured Oscillospiraceae bacterium | reverse complement strand
CTCTCTATCCCCAGGACGTGCTCCGTGTCCGCGGCATCCACGCTGTGTACGACTATCTGATCCAGGAAGCCCAGTCCTCGATCTCCCCCCGGCGGATGGCCTCCAGCTGGGCGAGGATCTCGTCCCGGGCGGTCTGGAACTTGTCGAACTCGATGCCCGAGGACACCAGGATCAGGCCCTTCATCTTCTCCATGGCCGAGCTGGCGTAGTAGCACAGGGACAGCTTCTCCCGCACGTTCAGGAACAGCTTGGACAGGGTGGTGCCGCCGAAGATGGCGTTCATCACAGTGAAGGCGGGGTAGTCCGGCTCCCAGCAGGTCTGCCCCCCCGTGCGGAAGCCCAGGGCCAGCTTGCCCTGGGTCACGTCCATGCTCTCCTCCACCAGCCGGGGCTCCGGCCCGGCGGTGAGGCGCACCTCACAGCCCGGGTCCGCCCGGTCCCCGTTCACCGGCAGATCGGCCAGAGCGGCGCGCAGGGCGGCCTCCACCCGGTCCGGGTCGGCGGAGCCGCAGTAGTACACCTCCACCCGGGCGGTGGACAGCAGGTCCTGATACCTCTCCCACAGGCCCCGGGGGGTGACGGCGGCCACCGTCTCCTCGTCCCCCAGCTTGTCCACCCCGAAGGCCTCGTACCGGCACATCTCCCGGGTGAGGCGCTGGAGGGCGTAGGTGCGCTTGTCGTTCACCTGGGCCCGGATGCGGTCAATGAGGTTGGCCCGCTCCCCGGCCACATAGTCCGGGTCAAAGGCCCCGTCCGCCGTCCGGGGGCGCAGCAGCAGCTCCCCCAGCAGGGCGGCGGCGCTCTCCAGCAGCTTCTCCCCCTTCAGGGTGTAGGCGTCGTCCAGGAAGCTGGCCACAAAGCCCACGCACTGGGTCTCCCCCTTTTTCCGGACCGCCGGCTCGATGGCCCCGCCGTACAGCTCGTCCAGAGCGGCGGACAGGGACTCCATGTCCGGGTGGGCGGCGGTCCCCCGGCGCAGCACGTAGGGCACCAGGGCGTTGGCCCCGGCGGTCTCCCCCTCCAGGGGGACCATCAGGGTGAGGGACAGGTAGGCGCTCTTGAATTTATGGGTGTGGACGGTGCGCAGCCACACCCCCGGGAAGAGCTCCCGGTGCTTCATTTCCGTCATGGTTCGCAGTCCTTTCCCGGCGGCGGACGGGGCCGCCGCCGTCAAAACGGTCCCCTGTATCATATCACGATTGGGCCGGAAGCGCAATCCAAATCGCGCCGGCAGGCCCTTTTCCCTCCAGTGTCCCACCGGGCTGGATGGAATATACAAAAGGGAATCGGCCCCCGGCAAGGATTTTGGCTTGACAAACGGAGGAAAATATGGTATGATTCTGCATGTAAAGTTTATATGCTTTACATTTTTCCACAAGGAGGTCTGTCGGGATGAAAAACCAGGCCTATCGCATGGCGATGCTGTATGATTTCTACGGCGATGTGCTGACAGATCGCCAGAAGGAGTTCTTCGATCTGTACTACAACGAGGACCTGTCCCTGGGGGAGATCGCCGAGAACTACGGCATCACCCGGCAGGGGGTGCGGGACGTGATCGTCCGGGCCGAGGCCGCCCTCACCGAGCTGGAGGACAAGACCGGACTGATCAAGCGGTTCCACACCATGACCGGCCAGCTGGAGCAGGTCCGCGCCGACGCCCAGAAGCTGGCGGAGCTGTCCGCCCGCTATGACGACGGCGAGCTGGAGCAGCTGGCCCGGCGCATTCTGGACACCACCGAGATCCTGCTGAAGGAGTAACCCATGGCATTTGAAGGACTGACCGAAAAGCTCTCCGCCGCCTTCAAGCGGCTGCGGGGCAAGGGGCGGCTGTCCGAGGCCGACGTGAAGGAGGCCATGCGGGAGATCCGCCTGGCCCTGCTGGAGGCCGACGTCAGCTATAAGGTGGTCAAGCAGTTCGTCGCCCAGGTCACCGAGAAGGCGGTGGGGGCCGACGTGCTGGAGGCCCTCTCCCCCGCCCAGCAGATCGTCAAGATCGTCAACCAGGAGCTCACCGAGCTCATGGGCGGCCAGAGCGCCAAGCTGACCATCGCCTCCAAGCCGCCCACGGTGGTGATGATGGTGGGCCTGCAGGGCGCGGGCAAGACCACCAACGCCGCCAAGCTGGCCGGCCTGATGAAGCGCAAGGAGGGCAAGCGGCCCCTGCTGGCCGCCTGCGACATCTACCGCCCCGCCGCCATCCACCAGCTGGAGGTGGTGGGACAGCAGCTGGACATCCCCGTGTTTCAGATGGGCCAGGCCGACCCGGTGGACATCGCCAGGGCCGCCGTGGCCCACGCCGTTCAGCACGGCAACGACATGGTGTTCCTGGACACCGCCGGCCGGCTCCACGTGGACGAGGCCCTCATGGACGAGCTGAAGCGCATCAAGGCGGCGGTGGAGCCCACCGAGATCCTCCTGGTGGTGGACGCCATGATCGGCCAGGACGCGGTGAACGCCGCCAAGGCCTTCGACGACGCTCTGGACATCGACGGGGTGGTGCTCACCAAGCTGGACGGCGACGCCCGGGGCGGCGCGGCCCTGTCCATCAAGGCGGTCACCGGCAAGCCCATCAAGTTTGCCGGCGTGGGCGAGAAGCTGGACCAGATCGAGGTCTTCCACCCCGACCGGATGGCCAGCCGCATCCTGGGCATGGGCGACGTGCTCTCCCTCATCGAGAAGGCGGAGCAGAGCTTCGACCAAAAGAAGGCCCTGGAGCTCCAGGAGAAGCTGCGCAAGAACAAGTTCACCCTCACAGACTTCTACGACCAGATGGTTCAGCTCAAGGGCATGGGCTCTCTCAGCGAGATCGCCGGGATGCTCCCGGGGGTGAAGGCCTCCGACCTGGAGGGGGCCAATCTGGACACCAAGCAGTTCCAGCGCATGGAGGCCATCATCACCTCCATGACCCCCTACGAGCGGGAGAACCCCTCCGTGCTCAACTCCAGCCGGAAAAAGCGCATCGCCGCCGGCTCGGGCACCCAGGTGGTGGATGTCAACCGCCTGCTCAAGCAGTTTGACGCCATTCAGGCCATGACGAAGCAGTTCTCCGGCGGCAAGATGCCCCGGAGCATGCGCAAGATGATGGGCAAAAAGGGCGGCATGATGCCCGGCATGGGGGGACGGCTCCCCTTCTGACGTTGGATGCGCGCCGCAGGCGCGTTCCAGATAGAAACAAAATTCTTTTGGAGGTGAAGATACATGGTTAAGATCAGACTGCGCCGCATGGGCGCCAAGAAGGCCCCCTTCTACCGCATCGTGGTGGCCGACTCCCGCTATCCCCGGGACGGCCGCTTCATCGAGGAGATCGGCATCTATGACCCCGTGGCCGAGCCCGCCACCCTGAAGGTGGACGTGGACCGCGCCCAGGCCTGGATCAAGACCGGCGCTCAGCCCACTGAGACCGTCCGGGACCTGCTGAAAAAGGCCGGCGCTCTGTAAGGCTTGGAGGTCGTGCACACAATGAAAGAGCTTCTGACCTATGTCGCCCAAAACCTGGTGGAGCATCCGGACCAGGTGTCCGTCCGCGAGGTGGAGGGCGACGGCGAGACCGTGCTGGAGCTCCGGGTAGCTCCCGAGGACATGGGCAAGGTGATCGGCCGCCAGGGCCGCATCGCCAAGGAGATCCGTGTCCTGATGCGCTCCGCCGCCCAGCGGGCGGGCAAGCGCGTCAGCGTGGAGATCGTCGACTAAACGCCAAAGGCGCGGGGGACCCTCCCCGCGCTTTTGCCCTATCATGGAGGAACTTCCTATGCTGCAACAATATCTGGAGGTGGGCAAGGTCACCCGGGCCCACGGCATCATGGGGGAGGTCCAGGTACAGCCCTGGGCCGACTCCCCGGAATTCCTGTGCCGGTTCAAGACCCTCTATGTGGACAAGACCCACTGGCCCATCCAGGTGGAGCGGGCCCGGGTCCACAAGAACATGGTCATCCTGAAATTCCACGGCATCACCGATGTGCCCGGCGCCCTGTCCATGCGCAACGCCATTTTGTACATCGACCGGGCGGACGCCCCCCTGCCCGAGGGGCAGTTCTATCTGGCCGACCTGTACGGTCTGGAGGTCCGGGACGCCCGGACCGGGGAGGTACTGGGCAAGCTCGAGGACGTGCTCACCCTGCCGGCCAACAACGTGTATGTGGTCCGGGGGGGCAAGCGGGAGTGGATGATCCCCGCCGTCCCGGAGTTCATCGCCGAGACCAACGTACAGGAGGGGTACGTGCGGGTCAACCTGATGGAGGGTCTGTAATGAAGCCGGAGTGGAAGGGCCCGGTCCGTCTGGCCGCCGCCCTCTTTGTCCTGTATCTGGCCGTCCACTACTGGTCCGAGCTGTCCGGCCTGCTGCTGGTGGCCCTGGGGGCCGCCTTCCCCCTGGCCGTGGGGGCGGCGGCGGCCTATGCCGTCAACATCCTCATGAGCCAGTATGAGCGGTGGTACTTCCCCCGCTCCCAGAGCCGGGCCGTCCTGCGCACCCGGCGGCCGGTGTGTCTGCTGCTGGCCTACGCCAGTCTGGCGGCCATCGTGGTCCTGCTGGTGCGGATGATCCTGCCCGAGCTGATCTCCTGCGTGGGCCTGCTCATCCAGAAGGTCATCCCCCTGATCGACGAGCTGAGCCTGCTGATCGGGGAAAATCTGACCCAGGAGCAGCTGTCCGGCCTGTCCGACCTGTTCCTGGCCGACGGCTCCATCGACTGGAAGGAGACCGTCGCCGCCGCCGCCGACTGGCTCATCAACGGCCTGGGCGGGGTGATGGGGTCGGTGATCTCCATGGTGTCGGCCACCGTGTCCTCCGCCTTCACCGCCATCATGGCCTTCATCTTCTCCATCTACCTGCTGCTGGGCAAGGAGAAGCTGACCCGGAACGTGGCCCAGGTGGCCCGGACCTATCTGGACGCCAAGTGGTACGGCCGGCTGACCTACTTCTGGGACACCCTCAACGGCTGCTTCCACAACTTCATCGTGGGCCAGTGCACCGAGGCGGTCATCCTGGGCCTGCTGTGCATGGCGGGCATGACCCTGTTCCGCTTCCCCTACGCCTCCATGATCGGGGCCCTCATCGGCTTCACCGCCCTGATCCCGGTGGCGGGCGCCTATATCGGCGCCGGGGTGGGGGCCTTCATGATCTTCACCGTCTCCCCCCTGAAGGCCCTGCTGTTCCTGGTCTTTATCGCCGTCCTCCAACAGCTGGAGGGCAACCTGATCTACCCCAAGGTGGTGGGCTCCTCCATCGGCCTGCCGGGCATCTGGGTGCTGGCCGCCGTCACGGTGGGCGGCGGAGTGCTGGGCATCTTCGGCATGCTGCTGGCCGTCCCCCTCACCGCCACCGCCTATCAGATGCTCCGGGCCGACGTGGTCCGCCGCAGCGCCCCCGCCGCTCCGGCTCCCCCCTCCG
>CALWYA010000112.1 GCA_944385645.1 uncultured Oscillospiraceae bacterium | reverse complement strand
TGTTCACCGGCACGGTGATGGAGAACATCCGCTACGGCAATCTGGACGCCACCGACGAGGAGTGCATGGCCGCCGCCAAGCTGGCCAACGCCGACGGCTTCATCCGCCGCCTGCCCGACGGCTATCAGACCATGCTCACCGGCGACGGGGCCAACCTCTCCCAGGGCCAGCGGCAGCTGCTGGCCATCGCCCGGGCCGCCGTGGCCGACCCCCCGGTGCTCATCCTGGACGAGGCCACCTCCTCCATCGACACCCGCACCGAGAAGCTGGTCCAGGACGGCATGGACGCCCTGATGTACGGCCGGACCACCTTCGTCATCGCCCACCGGCTGAGCACGGTGCGCAACTCCGACTGCATCATGGTCATGGAGCAGGGCCGCATCATCGAGCGGGGCACCCACGACGAGCTCATCGAGAAGAAGGGCAAGTACTATCAGCTGTACACCGGCAACTTCGCCGAGGAGACGGCGTAAGCCTTCCCCGGGATGATGCTGGGCTTCCGGCCCCCGGGCCAAAATCTTTCGGTTCCGACCCCGCCCGGCCTTGCGCCGGGCGGGGTCTGGTGCTATACTGGTGCAAATCGGACGGGAGGCGGACCATGGAACCCTTGACCCTGCGCCCCATCGGGCATATGGAGAGCGATTTCTCCGAAAAATTCGGGATCCCCCGGCAGAGCGGTCTGGTGGAGGACCTGCGCGCCCGGGTGGTGCTGGAGCCGGAGTACCGGAACCCCGACGCCTTTCGGGGGATCGAGGGCTTCTCCCACCTGTGGCTGATCTGGGAGTTCTCCCAGGCCCGGCGGGAGGGGTGGTCCCCCACGGTGCGTCCTCCCCGGCTGGGGGGCAACGAGCGCGTGGGGGTGTTTGCCACCCGCTCCCCCTTCCGGCCCAACCCTATCGGCCTGTCCTGCGTCAGACTGGAGGGGGTGGAGTGGGACGCCCCGGACGGCCCCGCCCTGGCGGTGGCGGGGGCCGACCTGCTGGACGGCACCCCCATCCTGGACATCAAGCCCTATGTGCCCTACGCCGACTGCCGGCCGGAGGCCCTGGAGGGCTTTGCCCAGCGGATTGCCGGCCCCGCCCTGGCGGTGGACTTCCCGCCGGATCTGCTGGCGCGGGTGCCGGAGGACAAGCGGGCCGCCCTCACCGGGGTGCTGGCCCAGGACCCCCGCCCCCGGTATCAGCACGACCCGGAGCGGGTCTACGGCCTGTCCTTCGCCGGACTGGAGGTCCGGTTCCGGGTGGAGGGGACAAAATTGACGGTTTTATCCCTGGGAGAGGGCAAAGTTTAGAAAGCTCCCTATTGGCACGGAGAAAAAAATGTGATATGATAAGCGCAAGGAGAGGGCGGGACAAGCCGCCTTGTGGAAAAGGAGGATCAGACCATGAAACTGATGTTCGCGGTGATCCGGGACAAGGACGCCAATATGGCTATCGACGCGCTGGCTGAGTCGCACATCGGCGTGACCAAGCTGGCCACCACCGGCGGCTTTCTGCGGGACGGCAACACCACCCTGATGATCGGCGCGGAGGACCGGCAGGTGGACGACATTCTGACCATTCTCCGGCAGAACTGCGCCAAGCGGTCGGAGACGGAGGTCATCGCCCCCCACGGGACCGGCGGAGTGCCCACCTGGAACCTGGGCTACACCCCCATCAAGGTGGAGGTGGGCGGCGCCACCGTCTTTATCCTGGAGATGGAACAGTTCATCAAGCTGTGACCCCACGGGCCCCGGTCCTCGCCGGGGCCCTTTTTCTGCCCTTCGGCGGGGGTTCCCCCCGGGGGAAGGTGAGACCGCGCAAAAAAATGCTTGACCTTCCCTCCACTGGACGGTGTAAGGTGGGGGCGAAAGGAGCGATTTGATATGCTGGAACAGACTTGGACGGTGCCCGCCTCCTCCATGGCCGTCATGGCCCTGGTGGGGGCGTTCACCCTGCTCTTCCCCCTGGCCCTGGGGATCGTATTCTGGAGGAGAGCCCGGGGGCGGTGGCGGTTCTTTTGGATGGGCTGCGTGGTCTTTCCCCTGTTCGCCCTGGGGCTGGAGGGGGCCGTCAACCGGGCGGTGCTCTACGGCCCCGCGGGCGGGACCATCGCCGGGAACCTGGGGCTGTACGCCCTGTTCGGCGGGCTGATGGCCGGCCTCTTCGAGGAGTGCGGCCGGTGGTGCGCCCTCCGGCTGGGGAAGCGGTGGGCCCGGGGCCCCCAGGACGCCCTGATGTACGGGGCGGGCCACGGGGGGATCGAGGCGGCCCTGCTGGCGGGGAGCGCCATGCTCAGCAACCTGCTGGTGTGCTTTGCCCTGAACGAGGGCGGTCTGGCGGGGGCGGCGGCGCTGATGGGGGCGGAGTCCCTCACCGACGCCCAGACGGCCGCCCTGGCCTCTCTGGTGACCACCCCCGCCGGGATGTACCTGTGGAGCGCCTTCGAGCGGGCGGTGGCTATCGCCATCCACGTGTCCCTGTCGGTGCTGGTGTACCGGGCGGTACAGCGGAACCGGGCGCGCTGGCTGCTGCTGGCCGTCCTCCTCCACGCCGGGGTGGATGCCTCCTCCATCGCGGCCGCCGCCTTCCTGCCCATCGCCGGGGTGGAGCTGGTGGCCCTGCTGTGGGCGGCGGGGCTGGTCCTGCTGGCCCGAAAGATCTATTTTTTGGAAAAAGGCGAAAATCCCTTGACCTTCCCCCAGGGGGAAGGTGTATGATGGTCCCGAAATGAGGGACACGCGCCATGAAGATCAACGAGGTGGAGGCCCAGGTGGGGGTCACCAAGAAGAACATCCGCTTCTATGAGGAGCAGGGGCTGCTGAAGCCCGGCCGGAATCTCCAGAACGGCTATCGGGAGTACGGGGACCGGGAGGTGGAGCAGCTCCGGCAGATCAAGCTGCTGCGCAAGCTGGGGGTCCCCCTGGAGGAGATCCGGCAGATGCAGTCGGGGGCCCGCACGGTGGCCGACGGGATGCGCCGGCACCTGGTCACCCTGGAGCGGGAGCAGCGGAACCTGGAGCAGTCCATGGAGCTGTGCCGGCAGCTGAAGGACCGGGAACAGCGGCTGGACGACCTGGAGGTGGAGGAGCTGCTGGCCCGGATGGAGACCATGGAGCGGGCGGGGGCCACCTTCCCCGACAAGCAGCGGGAGGACATCCGGCCCATGCGCTACGCCGGGGCGGCGGCCATGGCCCTGCTCATGTCCGCCATCATGGTGGGAGTTATCATCCTCATGGTCTGGGGCTTCACCGTGGAGCCGGAGGAGGCCCCGCCCCTGCCCCTGGCGGCGGTGCTGGTGGCCCTGCCGGTGGTGGTCATTCTGGGGGTGGTCCTGGCCCTGGTCCAGCGGATCGGCGAGATCCGGAAGGGGGAGGAAGACGATGCGAAAAACTACTGACCGAGGCAAAAAGACCGCCGGGGCAGTGCTGGGTGCCGTCCTCTCTGCCCTGCCGGTGCTGTTCATGCTGGCCTTTCTGCTGCTGCCCTTCCTGCCGTGGGTGCGCACCCTGGGGGCGGCGGAGATCGGGGCGCTGCTCCTGTGCGCCGTACCTCTGGCGGCCATCCTGATCGGGGTCGTGGTCGTGCTGGTTCAGCGCATTCGGGAAATCAAGGGAGGGGAGGAAGATGAAGCCAAAAAATACTAAGCGCAAGCGGCTCATCCGCCTCGCCCTCCTGCTCCTGGCGGCGGCGGTGGTGGTCCGGTATATTACGATCTCCGACCCCTGGGATCGCGCAAGCTTCGGCCAGACTGTGCTCTCTTTGCTCATTCTCGCCGGGGGGCTGGCCATGGTGATCTCCTTTATGAGAGCCTGGGGGGCGCGGAGGGAGGAATATGAGGAGGGAGAGCTGGATGAGGCGAAGCAACTCGACAAACGCCTGCGATCGGCGGGACGCCATCCGGAGCGTTGCGCTCCATATCCTGATCCGCCTGATCTGCGCTGGACTGCTCCTGTGGATCAGCGGCGCGGCGGCGATCCAGTGGCTGTCGACGGCGGCGCTGCTGCTGGCCGCCGCTGGACTGATCCCCATCCCCTTCAGCCTGATCGCCCTGAGGCAGCGGCTGAGGGAGCTGGAGGAGGGGGAACTGAACGAGGCCCGGAAGTATTGAAAACCGGATAAGCCCAGGAAGAATATTTCCATGACAAGGAGGAAGCTGTTATGATTTTGAGCAATATCGAATATGTCCCGGGGCGGGAGATCGAGGTGCTGGGCCTGGTGAAGGGCACCGTGGTCCAGTCCAAGAACTTCGGCAGGGACTTTATGGCGGGGATGAAGACCCTGGTGGGGGGCGAGATCAAGGGCTATACCGAGATGCTCATCGAGGCCCGCCAGATCGCCACCAAGCGCATGGTGGACGAGGCCGAGGCCCTGGGGGCCGACGCGGTGATCAACGTGCGCTTCGGCTCCGCCTCGGTGATGCAGGGGGCGGCCGAGGTCATCGCCTACGGCACCGCCGTGCGGTACAAATAAGACAGACAGAAAAATTCCGCCGGAAGTTCAGTTCCGGCGGAATTTTTTGTGACAAACGGGCCCCTCCGGGCGTTATACCAGTGAGACCGGTCTTACATCATCCCGAAGGGAGGAATGGAACTTGGAAGAGGCGCTGCGCCTGTTCCGGCAGTACAAGGACAGCGTCTACCGCCTGGCCCTGTCCTTTACCGGGTCGGTTCAGGACGCGGAGGACGTGACCCAGACGGTGTTTCTGAAGCTGCTGGAGACAAAGCCGGTCCTGGAGGCGGGCCGGGAGCGGGCCTGGCTGTTCCAGGTGGCGGCCAACGAGTGCCGCAGCCTGTGGCGGCGGCTGTCCCGCCGCCGGACAGAGCCCCTGGAGGAGGCCCTGACCGTGGCCGCCCCGGAGGCGGACCGCGCCGTTCTGGAGGCGGTGGGCCGATTGAAGCCGGGGGACCGGGCGGTGCTCTATCTCTTTTACTACGAGGGCTATACCACCGGCGAGATCGGGGCGCTGCTGGGCATCAGCCAGAGCGCCGTCACCACCCGCCTTCAGCGGGCCAGACAGAAGCTGAAACTGACATTGGAACAGGAGGGAATCCATGAAACAGGAATATAACCGGACCATGGAGCAGATTCGCCTGTCCCCCGAGGGGGAGGCGCGGATCCAACGGGCCCTGACGGGCGGAGAGACCGGGAACCGCCGTCCGGCCGGGCGGCCCTGGCGGGCCGCTCTGGCGGCGGCCGCCGCCCTGGCGCTGATGACGGGGACGGCCTTCGCCGTGGCCTATCAGACCGGGGTGCTGGAGGCCTTCTTTCAGGGGGACACCAGCCAGCTGGAGCCCTATGTGCAGACCCAGGTGGACAGCGCGGAGAACAGGGACTACCGCCTGACGGTGGACAGCACCCTGAACGACGGCCGGACCCTATACGCCGTCATCACGGTGGAGGGCCTGAACGAGCAGGCGGCGGCTGACCTGATGAGCAACAAGGTCATCGCCGAGAGCCACCGGGAGATGTGGGGCCAGGACATGGTGGATATG